>DASYDA010000289.1:0-11920 GCA_036499865.1 Dongiaceae bacterium
CATCGCGCTTGGCATGCGGGCGCGTCCTATTGGAAGGGTGCCCGCGACATCAATGCCCGCTCGATCGGCATCGAGATCGTCAATCCCGGCCATGAATTCGGCTATCGCGCTTTCCCGCTACGGCAGATGGAAGCCGTTGCCGATCTCGCTTGCGAAATCCTCTCGCGCCATGCCATCCCGCCGGAGCGCGTGCTCGGCCATTCCGACGTCGCCCCTTTGCGCAAGGAGGATCCCGGCGAGCTGTTCGATTGGCATTGGCTGGCGGGGCAGGGGGTCGGGCACTGGGCGGAACCGAAGCCCTGCGGATGGAGCGATGCCGAATTCGAAACGCGGCTCGCGGAATACGGCTACGATCTCGCCACGCCGGAGGCGCGCCGCGCCGCCATCACCGCCTTCGCCCGGCACTTCCGGCCGGCCAATCTCGGTCCCGTACCCGATGCCGGACTGAAGGCCGTCCTCAACGGTCTGATTGACTCCCTCGGCGCGAAGGCCTAACTCAACGCCGCCAGATGACCGGATGGCCGCTCCCGTCGCGAGATGGGGGAGGAAAGTCCGGGCTCCACGGAAGAACGGCGCCGGCTAACGGCCGGCGGGCGCGAGCCTAGGGAAAGTGCCACAGAGAACAGACCGCCGGACAAGCGGATTCGATCCGATCTCCGGCAAGGGTGAAACGGTGCGGTAAGAGCGCACCGCGTCTCCGGCAACGGCGACGGCACGGCAAACCCCGCCGGGAGCAAAACCGCATAGGAGGATGGGCCCAGGTTGATCCCGAAAGGGGGCAACTCAAGCCGGGCGGCTTCCGCGCCAGATCCTCGGGTTGGTTGCGCGAGGCGATCGGCAACGATCGTCCCAGATGAATGGCCATCCAAGGGCCGCGTCGGTGCAAATGATGCCGATCAGGGAAACCTGGGAGGCATATCGCGCACCGAACGGCCCCGGACAGAACCCGGCTTACAGGTCATCTGGCAAATGATCTTTGATTGGGCGATCTTTGACGGGGTTAGGCCAGCGTGGCGCCGCTGCGCAGTGCCGCCAACGCGGATCGACCCTGAGCGTCGCCGAGATCCGACGCCTTCTGAAGATAGGCCAGGCCGCGCTCCCGATCCTGTCCAATGCCCTCGCCCTTGACCAGCATGACACCCGCCATCGTGGCGGCGGCGCCGTAGCCTTGTTCCGCGGACGCCTGGAACCAACCAAAGGCCGCGGCGAGGTCTCGCAGGACGCCTTTACCCGCGTATAAGCTGACGCCGGCATTGAACTGCGCTTTCGGGTGACCCGATGCGGCAGCTTGCGCAAAGCATCGAAACGCGGCGGCATAGTCCACCGGCACATTGACCCCGTTGAGAAGGCGCTCGCCGAGATCTTCGGCTTCGGCAGCGGCCATTTCGCTCAATCCGGCGGTGACTTCGGGGCTCGCCGCGTCGGGCTTTCCATTTTGATGATTGATGAGCTTCTGCTGGTGGGCAAAACTTCGCCGTTTACCTTCCGCGATTTCCGTTTCGCTGGACCGGGACAGCATCTCTTTCAGCGGCGCTCGCGCTGCTTCGTGTTGGCCGCGAGAGGCGAAATCCAGCCAGCCGATCGCCGCGCTTCGATCCGCGGGAAGGTCTGCAGCGCCCATCGCCAGGACCTGTCCGACGATGAAGTGGCATTCCGAGTCATCCGCGGTTTCGGCAATGGGTAGCAGGATTTCATAGGCACGTTTCAGGTCGCCGTTCCGCCAGGCAGCCAAACCGGCTTGGCGGGTCCGTGCCGTTCCGAATTGCAAAACTTCAGCCACGCCACACGCCTCCCCCCAAGACGAGATAGCTTAGAACAGAACAAAAACATTTCAATCTCAAACGGATAGAACCCGCCGTCAGTTGATGTGTTTTCGTGTGAACATCGTCTCATAACATATTGGATTCGTTGATTCTGAGTTCGCCTAAAAAACGCCAAAAAGGCCAAAAACCCAATATTTTCCATAGTGTTACGGCTATTTCCCATTGACCCCCATGTAATCCCATGCTATCCCATAATCACAACAGATAATCCCATGGCGGACGGGCGGGTCGGCCACGGTTTCTCCCGTTTTCAGGTGGCGGCGCCGGCCATCGCAGGGGCGCGTTGCAAGAACGCGATTTGGGCGGCTGATGGCCTTGTTCATCGATACATTCGTGAACAAGATCGACCGGAAGGGGAGGGTCTCCGTTCCGGCGCCGTACCGCGCCGCGCTCGCCGCGCAGACCTTCCAAGGTATCATCGCTTTCCCCAGCTTCAAGTTCGACGCGATCCAATGCGCCGGCATGGACTGGATGACCGAGCTCACCGAAAGCGTGGGCCGGGTCGATCTCTTTTCCGATGCCCATGACGATCTGACCGCGACCCTGTTCGCCGACGCGAAGCAGCTCGGTTTCGACAGCGAGGGTCGCATCATGCTGCCGGAGATCCTGACGCAGCATGCCCATATCACCGAAAGCGCCGCTTTCGTCGGCCGGGGCCAGACCTTCGAGATCTGGCAACCCGCGGCGCTCGAGACCTACAAGGCGGAAGCCCGCCGCCGCGCATTGGAGAATGGCCGCACACTGCCGCGTCCCGGATCAGGCGGGAGCGCGAAGTGACCGCCCGTGATGAGATGACACCGCATCGGCCGGTCCTCCTGGCCGAGGTGGTCGCCGCTCTCTTGCCCGAGGGACGGTCTCATGACGGGGCCATTTTCGTGGACGGCACCTTCGGCGCCGGCGGATATACGCGGGCGCTTCTCGAGGCTGCCAATTGCACGGTCTTTGCCATCGATCGCGATCCCGACGCGGTGAAGGGTGCGGCCCCTCTGCTGGCGCGCTTCCCCGGTCGGCTGCACATCCTGCAGGGCCGGTTCGGCGACATGGCGCGTCTGTTGGGCGAACGGGGCATCGCCGCCGTCAACGGCATCGCTTTCGATTTCGGCGTTTCCTCGATGCAGCTCGATCAGGCGGCGCGCGGCTTCTCCTTCCGCTTTTCCGGTCCGCTCGACATGCGCATGGAACAGGCCGGCCCCAGCGCCGCCGAACTCGTGAACGCCATGGCGGAACGGCCGCTGGCCGATCTCATCTTCACGTTTGGTGAAGAGCGCCAGGCCCGCCGCATCGCTCGCGCCATTGTCGCCGCCCGCGACCTGGCGCCGATCGAGACCACCGATCGCCTCGCGGATATCGTCCGCCGCGCGATCGGTGGTCGTCCTTCCGCCCATGCTATCGATCCCGCGACCCGCACCTTCCAGGCGCTGCGCATTGCCGTGAACGACGAGTTGGGCGAGATCGATCGCGGCCTCGCCGCGGCGGAACGTCTGCTGGCGCCCGGAGGTCGGCTCGCCGTCGTTTCCTTCCACTCGCTGGAGGACCGGCGGGTGAAGCAGTTCCTGCGGGACCGCGCCGGCGCGGCACCGAAGGGATCCCGTCATCTGCCGGAACTCACGCATGACGCGCCGCGTTCGACTTTCCGTCTGATCGCAGCCGGCGGCGTCACCGCCACCGATGCCGAAGTGGCGATCAATCCACGCGCGCGTTCGGCTCGCCTGCGCATCGCCGAACGAACCGAAACGCCTTTCGAGGAGGCGGCATGATCCGACTGGACGTATGATCAGGCTGGGGACATTCATCTGGCTCGCGGTACTGACGCTGATCGGCGTTGGACTCTATCAGGTTGAGCTCGGCGTGCTCGCGAAGGAAGCGGAGCTGCGGCAGATCAATCACCAGATCGATGCCGATCGCGACGCCATGCACGTGCTCGGTGCCGAATGGAGCTATCTCAACGATCCCACCCGGCTCGCCGATCTCGCGCGGCGCTACACCGATCTGGTCCCGACCACCACGACGCAGATCGCCACCTTCGACCAGCTTCTGCCGCGGCCGCGCGACGTGCCGCCGGCCAGCGATGGGCTGCCGGACGGCACCTTCCCGCATCCGGAAGGAACCTCGCCCGACAGCAAAAAGCCCGACATTGCCGCGCCGCTGCTGTCCAGCGCGCCGGCCTCGTCTGCGCCCGCACCGGATGCCCAAGCCTCGGCGCCCGTGCCGGACACCGAGGCTGCGACGGGAAACCCCGTCATGCAGGCGACGGTGAAGACGCAGAAACCGGCCCAGCCGACCGATGAGCAGGCCGAAGCGGACGGCGTGATCGACGCGATCCTCGCCGATATGCGCAAGGCCCAGCAGAAGTGAGCGGGCAATGATCAATCCGTTCCGTCCGCATCGGCCCAAACCGGAATTCGACGCCCGGCGTGCCCAGCCGGTGATCGATCCGATGGCGATCGAGCCGGAACTCGGCGGTCATCAGTCGCGCGTGCTCGAAATGAGCCACAATCGCGTCATGCTGGGCGCCGGGCTCTTCGCCGTCGCTTTCCTGGTCATCACCGTGCGGCTCGCCATGGTGACGCTGCTGCCGGAAGACGGCGATGCGCCCATTGCGCGGACGGCGGCGGCACCAGTCGCCGACCGCGCGGATATCATCGATCGCAACGGCGTCGTGCTGGCCACCTCCCTGACCACGGCCTCGCTGTTCGCCAATCCGCACCAGATCCGCGACCCGGACAACACCGCGGAACTGCTGAACATGGTGCTGCCCGATCTCAATATCTCTTCAACCGCGGCGAAGCTCGCTTCGGATAAGAGCTTCATTTGGCTGAAGCGCAACCTGACGCCGAAACAGCAGGACGCTGTCAACCGTCTCGGCATTCCGGGTCTCTATTTTCAGAACGAGACCAAGCGGGTTTATCCGCAGGGCAACCTGACCGCCCATGTCGTCGGTTTCACCGATGTGGACAGCCGCGGCCTCGCCGGCGTCGAGCGTTCCTTCGACGATCTCTTGTCCGGCGGTCAGCGCCCGCTGCAGCTTTCGCTCGATCTCCGCATCCAGCACATCGTGCATGAAGAACTCTCGAAGGCGGTCTCCGACTTCCAGGGCATCGGCGGCGTCGGCATTGTCATGGACGAGAAGACCGGCGAAGTGCTGTCGCTGGTTTCCCTGCCCGATTTCGATCCCGCACAGCCCGGCGACGCCGAAGCCGACGCCCGTTTCAACCGGGCGACGCTCGGCGTCTTCGAAATGGGCTCGGTCTTCAAGATCTTCAATTCGGCGATCGCCCTCGATTACGGCACCGCGACGATGGCCAGCAGCTACGACGCCACGCATCCGATCAAGATCGGCGGCTTCACCATCCACGATTTCCACGGCAAGGACCGCTTCCTTTCAGTGCCGGAGATCTTCACTTATTCCTCCAATATCGGCTCGGCGAAGATGGCCGACGTATTCGGTGGCGAGGTGCAGCAGGCCTATCTCGGGAAGTTCGGCCTCCTGGACAAATCGCCGATCGAACTCCCCGAAGTGGGCGATCCGCATTATCCGAAGCCGAAGAACTGGAAGCGCATCAACACCATGACCGTGGCTTACGGCCACGGCATCTCGGTCAGCCCGATGCAGCTCATCACCGGCGTCTGCGCCGCGACCGATGGCGGCACCATGATCACGCCGACCTTGCTGAAGCGTTCGCCAGGCGAAGTGCCGAACGGCAAGCGCATCATCTCCGCGCAGGTGTCCTCGCAGATCCGCCAGTTGATGCGCCTTGTCGTCCTGGTCGGCACCGGCAAATACGCCAACGTGCCCGGCTATCTGGTGGGTGGCAAGACCGGCACCGCCGACAAGGAGAAGGGCGGGCGCTATGCCGCGCATGCGAATCTCGCGTCCTTCGTCTCGGTCTTCCCGGTCAGCGATCCCCGTTACGCGGTGCTGGTCATGGTGGACGAGCCGAAGGGCAATGCGTTCAGCCACGGCTATTCGACTGGTGGCTGGGTCTCGGCGCCGGCTGTCGGCCAGATCGTGCAGCGCATGGCGCCGCTCGAAGGCTTGATGCCGATTCCGGACGATGCGCCGGAAGCGCAGAGTCCGCTGGCCGCCCTGGTGCCGGATTACGATTCTCCGGCCTCAAAAAAGTCGCATTCGATGGTGATGGAAGTGAAGGCTGCGGCGGGAGCGCCGGCAGCCGCTCCCAAAGCCACTCCCGGAGAGCCACTTGAGGCTGAATGATTTGATCGCCGCAAACGAAATCCTGGCGGGAAACGCCGAGCTGTTGAAGGCGACCGGCTTGCTGGACGTCGAGATCGCCGGCTTGACCGCCGATTCGCGCAAGGTGGCACCCGGCTATCTGTTCGCGGCTTTGCCCGGCGTGCAGGCCGACGGCCGCGACTATGTGCCGGCCGCCCTGAAGGCGGGCGCTTCCGCTTTGCTGCTGCCGGAAGGAAGCCGGATCGCGGTTCCGGACGACGTCGCGGTGCTGACCGCTCTCAATCCGCGCCGCGCGCTTGCCTTCATGGCGGCGCGCTTCGCCGGCGCCCAGCCGAAGATCATCGCCGCCGTCACCGGCACCAGCGGCAAGACCTCCACCACCGTCTTCGCGCGGCAGCTTTGGACATTGCTCGGCCATCGCGCCGGCAGCCTCGGCACCATCGGCGTGGTGGCGCCGGGCTATGAGCGCTCCGAATCGCTGACTACGCCGGACCCGATCGAGCTTCATGCGATGCTGGCGGAACTCGCGCGCCACAATGTCGATCATCTGGCGATCGAAGCCTCCAGCCACGGCCTCGACCAATATCGTCTGGACGGTGTGCAGCTTGCCGCCGCGGCCTTCACCAATCTTTCCCGCGACCATCTCGACTATCACCCGACGATGGACGTCTATCTCGCGGCCAAGCTGCGGCTCTTCTCGGAACTCCTGCCCGCCGGTGCGGCCGCCGTCGTGAATGCCGATAGCGATGCTTCCGGCGAGGTGATTGCATCGGCCCGCCGTCGCGGCCATCGGTTGATCCGCTTCGGCCGTAAGGGCGAGGAGATTCGTCTGGTCCGCCAGGTTCCGGGCGCCGCCGGCCAGGTTCTGGAGCTCGAAGTCTTCGGCAAGAATTATGACGTCACCTTCCCCGTGGTCGGCCTGTTCCAGGCGGAAAACCTGCTGGCGGCCCTCGGCCTGGTGATCGGCGCCGGTGCCGATCCCGCAAAGACCATCGGCATGGTCTGCCGGTTGACCGGTGTCCATGGCCGCATCGAGCATGTGGCGACGACACCGTCCGGCGGCGCCGTCTATGTCGACTACGCGCACAAGCCCGCGGGGCTCGAAGCGGTGCTGACCGCTCTCCGGCCGCATGCCGAGGGCAAGCTCGTCGTCCTGTTCGGCTGCGGCGGCGATCGCGATCCCGGCAAGCGTCCGCAGATGGGCGAGATCGCGACGCGTCTTGCCGACCGGGTGATCGTGACCGACGACAATCCGCGCACCGAGGATGCGGTTTCCATCCGCGCGGCGGTGCTGAAGGGCGCGCCTGGCGCGCTGGAGATCGGCGATCGTGCAGAAGCGATCCGCGGCGCGATGCAGGCGTTGGAATCCGGCGACCTCCTGGTGATCGCCGGCAAGGGTCACGAGACCTACCAGATCATCGGCCATACCAAGCTTCCCTTCGACGACAGCGCCGTCGCGAAGCAGATGGCCTCTGAACTGGCCGCCGAACGGACCGGGGGGATGCGATGAGAGTCGAGCATCCACTTTGGACCTACACGGAAATCGCCGCAGCCACCAACGGCAAGGCCGGCCGGAGATTCGATGCGACCGGCGTCTCCATCGACAGCCGCAAGGCGGAGCGGGGCGATCTCTTCGTCGCGCTGCATGGTCCCAATTTCGACGGCAATGATTTCGTGGCGAATGCCTTGAATGCCGGTGCTGCCGGCGCCTTGGTCGATCGCCTGCCGGCCAGCATGGCCGCCGATATGCCGGTGGTCGTCGTCTCGGATACGCTGGAAGGTCTGCAGGATCTCGGTCGCGCCGCCCGCGCCCGCACCGAGGCCCGCATCGCCGCGGTCACCGGCAGCGTCGGCAAGACCAGCACCAAGGAAGCCCTGCGTGCCGCGCTCGGTGCCTTCGGCCGCACTTATGCCAGTGTCGGCAATCTCAACAATCATTGGGGCGCGCCGCTCTCGCTCGCGCGGATGCCCCGGGAAGCCGAGTTCGGCGTCTTCGAACTCGGCATGAACCATGCCGGCGAGATCACGCCGCTCAGCCAATTGGTGCGGCCGCAGGTTGGGGTGATCACCAATGTTGAGGCCGTGCATATCGAATTCTTCGCCTCGGTGGCGGAGATCGCCGATGCCAAGGCAGAGATCATGGATGGGCTCGAACCCGGCGGCGCCGTGGTCCTGCCGCGCGACAATGCGCATTTCGACCGCCTGGTCGATCATGCGAAGCGCCGCAAGATCGGGCGGATCCTTTCCTTCGGCACCGACGCCGCCAGCGATGCGCGGTTGATCGATTGCCGTGTCTCGCCCACCGGCAACCGGGTCATCGCCGAGATTTTCGGACGGCGTCTGGATTATGCGATCGGCATGCCGGGCCTGCACCAGGCGATGAACAGCCTCGCCGTGCTGGCTGCGGTCTCGGCGCTCGGCCTCGATGTCGCGCAGGCGGCGCAGGCTTTGGCCGGCGTCAGTGCCTTGAAGGGCCGCGGCGCCCGCGAGCGCCTGCAGCTCGATGTCGGCGCCGTCACGCTGGTCGATGAATCCTACAATGCAAGCCCGGCTTCGGTGCGTGCCGCTCTGGCCTTGCTCGGCGCTTCCCAGCCGGAAGGCCGCGGCCGCCGCATCGCGGTGCTCGGCGATATGCGCGAGCTGGGCGAAGCCGGGCCGGCCCTGCATGAGGAACTGGCGCCCGATCTCGCCGAGGCCGATGTCGCGCAGGCATTTCTGGTCGGCCCGCTGATGGCGGGATTGCATGCCGCGTTGCCGGAGCCGATGCGCGCCGGGCATTGGGGCGATTCCGTCGCCGCGATCCAGCCGCTGATGACGGCTCTGCGTGCGGGCGACATCGTCCTGGTCAAGGGGTCCTTGGGAACCCGTATGGCGCCGATCGTCAAGGCGCTGCGCGCCGCCGACTTGAATGCAGTGAAGCGGCCGAAAGCCGCCAATGGCGACTGAAGGGGGAGAAGTCGCAACGTGTTTTACAATCTGCTCACACCGCTCGCCGAGGATTGGACCGTCTTCAATCTGTTCCGGTACCTCACCTTCCGGACCGGCGGCGCGATTCTGTTCTCGTTGGCGGTGACGCTGGTGATCGGCCCGCCGATGATCCGCTGGCTGAAGCGCCTGCAGCGCGAAGGCCAGCCGATCCGCGATGACGGCCCGGAATCGCATCTCGTCACCAAGAAGGGCACGCCCACCATGGGCGGGCTGATGATCCTGCTTTCGGCGGCGCTGACCACCTTGCTCTGGGCCGACCTCACCAATGGCTTCGTCTGGATCGTCATGCTGGTCACCATCGCCTACGGCCTGATCGGTTTCGGCGACGATTTCCTGAAACTGACCAAGCGCAACAGCAAGGGCCTGCCGGGCCGCGCCAAACTGGTGGCACAGGGCGCGATCGGCATCATCGCGGCCTTTGCCGTGATGCAGCTCACGCCCTATCCGCTCTCGACCGGCCTCGCCGTGCCGTTCCTGAAGGACGTGCTGGTTCCACTCGGTTGGTTCTTCATTCCCTTCGCCGCCGTGGTGATGGTGGGGGCTTCCAACGCGGTCAACCTGACCGACGGCCTCGACGGTCTCGCCATCGTGCCGGTGATGATCGCCGCCGCCTGCTTTTCGCTGATCGCCTATCTAGTCGGCAACGCGGTCTTCGCCGAATACCTGCAGCTCCATTTCGTGCCGCGCACCGGTGAGCTCGCGGTGTTCTGCGGCGCGCTCTGCGGCGCCGGCCTGGGCTTCCTCTGGTTCAACGCGCCGCCGGCCATGGTTTTCATGGGCGATACCGGCTCGCTTTCCATGGGCGGCGCGCTCGGCACCATCAGCGTGATCACCAAGCACGAGCTGGTGCTGGCGATCATCGGCGGCCTCTTCGTGCTGGAGACGGTTTCGGTGATCGTCCAGGTGGTGAGCTTCAAGACCACCGGCCGCCGCGTCTTCCGCATGGCGCCGCTGCATCATCATTTCGAGAAGAAGGGCTGGGCCGAACCCACCATCGTCATCCGCTTCTGGATCATCGCCGCCGTCCTGGCGCTGATCGGCCTCGCAACCTTGAAGCTGCGGTAGGGCCCCATGGCCGAAGCGCTCCGCATTCCCAGTGTCGCAGGCCAAGTGGTGGCCGTGCTCGGCCTCGCCCGTTCCGGCCGGGCCGCCGCCGCGGCGCTGCGGGAATCCGGCGCCACGGTCTGGGCCTGGGACGATTCGGAAAGCGCGCGGGACGCCATGCCCGCGGAGATGATCGTCGATCTCCACAAGGCCGATTGGAGCAAGGTCTCGGCTCTGGTGATGAGCCCGGGCATCCCGACCACCTTCCCGCAGCCGCATGCGGTGCCGGCCACCGCCCAGGCCGCCGGCGTTGTCCTGACCAGCGACATCGCGCTGCTGCACAAGGCGCAGCCGCGCGCGCGCTTCGTCGGCATCACCGGTACCAACGGCAAATCGACGGTGACGACCCTGGTCGGCCATATCCTGAAATCCGCCGGCCGGAAGGTCGCGATCGGCGGCAATCTTGGCCAGGCCGTGCTCTCGCTGCCGCCGATGGGGCCGGACGGCGTCTATGTGCTGGAACTTTCCTCCTACCAGCTCGAGATCACGCCGGAACCAATCGCCGACATCGCCGTGCTCCTGAACATCACACCGGACCATCTCGACCGGCATGGCGGGATGCAGGGCTATATCGCCGCGAAGACGCTGATCATGCGGCCGAAAGGCCAAACCGGCCTCGGCATCATCGGCGTCGACGATGAGCCCTGCCGCAAGATGTTCGAAGCGCTGAAGAAGGAAGGCCGCCGCCGCATGGTGCCGATCTCCGCCGAACGCGCGCTGGAAGGCGGAGTCTCCGCCGCTAACGGCAAGCTGGTTGATGCGATTTCCGGCAAGCCGATCGACGTCCTCGACCTTGCGACGGTCGCGCGCCTGCCCGGCAAGCACAATTGGCAGAACGCCGCCGCGTCCTATGCGGTCACCCGCGCGCTCGGCCTCGGCATCGACGAGGTCGTCGCGGGCCTGACGAGCTATCCAGGCCTGGTGCATCGGCAGGAACTGGTCGCCACCATCGACGGCGTCCGCTTCGTCAATGACAGCAAGGCGACCAATGCCGATGCCGCCGCGAAGGCGCTGGCCTGCTATGACAATATCTATTGGATCGCGGGAGGCCGCGCCAAGGACGGCGGCCTTGCCGGCCTCGAGGAATATTTCCCGCGGATCCGCCGCGCCTATCTGATCGGCGAGGCGATGGAAATCTTCGCGGGACAGATCGGCAAGGCCATCGCGGTCCGCCGCTGCGGCACGCTCGACAAGGCGACCGCCGAAGCCATGAAGGATGCCCGCGCCGACAAGGCCAAGGACGCCGTCGTGCTGCTCTCGCCGGCCTGCGCCTCCTTCGACCAATATCCGAATTTCGAAGTGCGCGGCGACGACTTCCGCCGCATCGTCCATGAACTCGCCGCCGCCGCCGGCACCACGTCCAACGATCGGGGAGCGGCATGATCGCATTCGCGCGCACCAACCGTTCCGCGCTGAGCCAATGGTGGTGGACGGTCGACCGCTGGACGCTTGCCGCGGTCATCGCGCTGATGTTCGTCGGTGCGATCCTGGTGCTGGCAGCGAGCCCGGCAGTGGCGGTGCGCATCGGCCTCGACAGTTTCTACCTGGTCCGCCACTACTACATGATGCTGCCCGTGGCGGGGGCGACGCTGGTCAGCGTCTCGGTCCTGAGCCCGCGCCAGGTGCGCCGCCTAGGCGTCATCCTGTTCTTCTTCTTCCTGGCCCTGACCGCCCTCACTCTGTTTTCCGGCACCGAGATCAAGGGTGCCACGCGCTGGATTCACATTGGCCCGCTCTCGCTGCAGCCTTCGGAATTCCTGAAGCCCTGCTTCGCGATCTTCACCGCCTGGATGTTCGCGCTGCAGAAATC
>DASYDA010000290.1:0-3061 GCA_036499865.1 Dongiaceae bacterium
GCATTCCTGGTTGCCGAGCAATTGAAAGCGGAACGGGTCGGTCATGGACAGCGGATCGCCGAAGCCTCCTGAAGGGCCGGCCATGGGGCCGTCCAGTTCGAACGTTTCGGCCTGGACGGACCAGTACTTCCTGAAGACCAAAGCGACGGTCCAGCGCTTCGGCGATATGCGCGTCACCTATGCCGTCTTCATGCGGCGCCCGGTGGTCTCCGCGCCGCGCATCGCGCTGAACTGGCTGCATGAAATGGCCAGGGAGCGCGGCACGGAATTCAATGTCGATCTCATTTATCCGGAAGGGAAGTGGGTCGGCGCCGGCGAGCCAGTCATGTATATCACCGGCTCCCTGGCGCATCTGTCCGATCTCGAGACCATCCTGCTGATGAAGCTGGGACCCGCTTGCGTCGCGGCTTTCAACGCTTCCACCATGTGCTCCGACCTCCCCAGCGCCGCCTTCCTCGCCATGGATGCGCGGCACTGCGCCGGCTTGGAGATGGCCGAGCTGATGGCCTATGCGGCCTCGGTCGGTTCCGCCCGCGCCAGGCGCAAGGTCGGCGCTAAGGGTTTCATCGGCAACGCCACCGAGGCGACGGCGCATTATTTCGGCCAGGAACATGCCATGGGCACGATGCCCCATGCGCTGATCGGTTATGCCGGTTCGACCTTGCGGGCCGCCGAGATGTTCCACGAGACCTTCCCGGAACAGCCGATGACCGTGCTTGTCGACTATTTCGGCCGAGAGGTCACGGATTCCCTCACCGTGGCGCGGCGGTTTCCCAATCTCGCCGCCGAGGGCCGGCTTTCGGTCCGTCTCGACACGCCGGGCAGCCGCTTCATCGAAGGCCTCGACCCCAGCGTCTCCTACGCGATCATGGAGCGGCATGTGCCGCGGGTGATCCGCGGCTATCGCAGTGAGCAAGAGCTGCGCCATCTGGTCGGCGCCGGCGTATCCGCTTCGGCGATCTGGCATCTGCGCGACGCGCTCAACCGCGAGGGCTTCCAGCGGGTGAAGATCGTGGCCTCTTCCGGCTTCGATCCGGCGAAATGCAAGGTGATGGCGGAGGCCTTGGCGCCGATCGACGTCATCGGCACCGGCTCCTTCCTGCCGCAGCGCTGGACCGAGACCTATGCCACGGCGGATATCATCGAATATGACGGCGTGAAGCGCGTCAAAATCGGCCGCGAGTTCCTGTTTCGTAAGCAGGACTGAAGCCGCTTACGCCATTCGGAGCAGTTCCCGGCGACCCTACGCCGAACGAAGGTGCTTAACGCCTGCGTTCGGCCTTTCTATGATCTTGCGGTCGAGACCCTGGATTTGCGTTTCCTGCGTCCGACCCGCCGCCATCAATCGCAACCGGACCCGGCCAACCACGGTGCCTCGACCGACACACCCGTTGTCAACCGACCGCGGGCGCAACCCGATGGGAGGGCTCCATGCCGCATTACATGTTGCAGGGTAACTACACGACCGACGCGATCAAGGCTATGTCGGCGAAACCGGAAGACCGCTCGGTGCCGGCGGGCAAGCTTGCGAAGAGCCTAGGCGGCAAGCTGCACAGCTATTTCATGTGTTTCGGAAAGTATGACTTCGTCGCCATCATGGAGTTCCCGGATGACGAGGCCGCCGCCGCTTCCAGTATGACGGTTGCCGCGGCAGGCCATGTCTCGCATATGGTGACCACGAAGCTGTTCACCCCTGTCGAGATCAGCAAGGCGATGGCGAAGGCAGGCTCCTCGAAGATCGAAGTGCCGAAGGGCAAATAGCCGCAATCCGGCACCGGGACAGCGCGTCACGTCCGCGAACGTGGCGCGCTTATTCTCCGGGCGCCTTGGAGAAGGGGATTTCCGACCAGATATAGCCCAGCTCGTTGCTGCTGGGCTTGCGGGCATATTGCAGGATCCAGGTCTTGCCGGTCCGGGTATCCACCATGACATTGACCTTGGTGCGGCCCTGGCTGAGATCCCGGTCCGGCTGGTCGAGCACCATCAAGATATAGCGCTGGCCGACCTTTTCGATATCGGGCGTCGGGGTCAACTGGTCCGGATAGTTCTGTTGGGCAACGGCGGGATGGGTAACGCCAATGGCTGCGCTTAAGGCCGCGACGGCAAACAGCGTTTTCCGGTTCGTTGAATGGCGCAAGATGGTCTCCCCGCAAAAATCGCCCCCTGGGATCGTCCTGGGGATAGGATTTTCCCCCGCCCTTTCGCGGGCGCCAAGCTGCAATTCTCAGGTCGCAGGACGGGAATGTCGCAAAATCATGGCGTTTCAACGCCTTTGCTGCACCGCCGCATTGAAAGTCCCGGAGCTGCCCGGTAAGGTTTTCCAGGACAAGGCAGGATTCCCGTGACCGATACGCTTCGCATCTCTTTCGCCCAGTTTAATCCCACCGTCGGGGATATCGCCGGCAATGCGGACCTCGTTCGCAAGGCGCGCCGCCATGCCGCCGAGGATTCCGCCGATCTCGTCATGCTGAGCGAGCTTTTCCTTTCCGGCTACCCCCCGGAGGACCTGGTCCTGAAGCCGGCTTTCCAAGAGGCCTGCCGCGCCGCGACCGAGGCCCTCGCCGCCGAGACCGCCGATGGCGGGCCGGCCGTCCTGCTGGGCACGCCCTGGGTGGAAGAGGGCAAGCTCTACAATGCGATTTGCCTGCTGGACGGCGGCAAGGTGGCGGCCACCCGCTATAAGGTCGATCTGCCGAATTACAGCGTGTTCGATGAAAAGCGGGTCTTCGCCGCGGCCAGCCTGCAAGGTCCGGTCAGTTTCCGCGATGTCCGCCTCGGTCTGCCGATCTGCGAGGATATCTGGAAGCCGGAAGTCGTCGAATGCCTGGTGGAATCCGGCGCCGACATCCTGCTGGTACCGAATGGCAGCCCCTATGAATACGACAAGCAGGATGTGCGCTACACCCTGGTGCGTCAGCGCATCGAGGAATCAGGGCGGCCGGCGGTCTATCTGAACCAGGTGGGCGGCCAGGATGAGCTGGTCTTCGACGGCGCCAGCTTCGTCGTCAACGGCGACGGCCAGATCGCGGTGCAGATGCCGGCTTTCGCCGAGGCGCAAACC
>DASYDA010000291.1:0-3269 GCA_036499865.1 Dongiaceae bacterium
CCAGGTCGCGGATGCGGCAATGACCGAGAAAGCGCGCGAAATCGCGGCGCGATTGGGCCTCACCTTCGAGTATCGCTTGACCGGCTATGGCGAACTCGCGAATTTCATGGCCGAAGCCGCGAATGCGCAAAGCAAGACACACTAGGATCGAAATCCAATGGCACAATTGACCATCGTCTATTGGCGCGACATTCCCGCCCAGGTGATCGTGAAGAAGGGCCGGGATGCCGCCAAGATTCAGCTCAACGAGCGCTTCGAGAAGGCTATCGACCGCGCGGCCATGAAGGCCCATTTGCGCGACACCGATTCCTATCTCGCCGAATGGCGCCGCGCCGCGCCCGTCGAGGTGAGCGACGACCTGCAGGCGGAAGCCGACAAGAAGGCCGCCGAAATCGAAGCCGCCTATCATGATGACCGGCTGAAGACCCTGGTGGATGCGGGCGGCGTGGATTCCGCTTCGGCGAAGGCGGGCTGAAACCCATGTATGCGGTCCGTCTCTGGTCGGTCAGGCACTCCCGCGGCCTCAACCGCTTCTACCAGGCCTTCGAGAAGGTGCTGATCGGGCTGCATCCGCTCTGGGCGAAGCTCGGCTATGACCGGCTGGAGAAGCCGTTCCAGGTCTTCGAGAAGGCGAGCAAGGGTTTGCTGTTCGATTGCCAGATGTGCGGGCAATGCGCGCTCTCTTCCACCGGCATGTCCTGCCCGATGAACTGCCCGAAGACCCTGCGCAACGGGCCTTGCGGCGGCGTTCGCCCGAACGGGAATTGCGAGGTGAAGCCCGAGATGAAATGCGTCTGGGTGCAAGGCTGGCAGGGCGCCGCGCGGATGGATGACGGCCTCGAAAAAATCCGCAGCGTCCAGCTCCCAGTCGATAACAGCATCAAGGGGAAATCCTCCTGGCTGCGCGTCGTCCGCATGACCAAGAAGATCGGCGAATTCGCGCCGAAGCCGGTGAAGGCGCCTGCCGCCAAGCCGGCGCCAAAGGCCGAAGCGCCGAAGGCGGAAATCGCGAAAGAGGGGAAGGCGGCATGAATCCGGATCTGCCGCCGCATTACGATCCGGGCGCGCCGCTGCCCAATCTGCCGGGGCATTCCTCCGGCGGAAGGCTGGAGCGCATCCTCAGGTCCGGGCGCTTCGCCGTCACCGCCGAACTCAACCCGCCGGATTCCGCCGATCCCCGGGACGTCTATGATCGCGCGCTGGTGCTTTCCGAAGTCTGCGACGCCATCAACGCCACCGATGCCAGCGGCGCCAATTGCCATATGTCCTCGGTCGGCATCTGCTCGCTGCTGACCCGTGCCGGCTATGCCGTCATCATGCAGATCTCCTGCCGCGACCGGAATCGCATCGCGATCCAGGGCGATGTCCTGGGCGCCGCCGCCATGGGCGTGCAGAATATCCTCTGCCTCACCGGCGACGGTGTGCAAGCCGGCGACCAGCCCCAGGCGAAACCGGTCTTCGATTTCGATTCGACCTCGCTGCTGGAATGCATCCGCACCATGCGGGACAAGGGCCAGTTTCTGTCCGGACGTAAATTGACCACCCGCCCGCAGGTCTTCCTGGGCGCGGCGGCCAATCCCTTCGTTCCGCCCTATGAGTGGCGC
Source organism: Dongiaceae bacterium (assembly GCA_036499865.1). Taxonomy (GTDB): domain Bacteria; phylum Pseudomonadota; class Alphaproteobacteria; order Dongiales; family Dongiaceae; genus Dongia. The sequence goes on from DASYDA010000291.1 coordinate 1,605, forward strand.
GGCATCCATATCGCCAAGAAGATCGCCGCCGGTGCCCAGTTCATTCAGACCCAATACTGCTATGACGTGCCGCTCCTGCGCCAATTCATGGAGAAAGTGCGCGAGAACAAATTGCACGAAAAGGCGTTCTTCCTGATCGGCGTCGGTCCTCTGCCCTCGGCGAAGACCGCGCGCTGGATGAAGAACAATGTCCCGGGTGTGCATATTCCGGAACCGGTGCTGGAGCGGATCGAGAAGGCGAAGGACCAGAAGGCCGAAGGCAAGCAGCTCTGCATCGACCTGATCCAGGAGATCAGTGAGATAGAGGGCGTCTCCGGCCTTCACGTCATGGCCTATCGCCAGGAAGAATTCGTGAACGAAATCATCCACGCCTCGGGCGTGATGAAGAACAGGAAGCCGCGCCGGCCCGCCAGACCGGCGGGCGGGGTTGCCGAAGATTTGGCGCTGAGCGCGCCCATTGCCAGTTAGCGAAAGGATTTCCCAGCAATGACCGATACCGTCGTCAGTTCGGCCACCAAGGAAGTGGTCATTGGATTCGAGCGGCCCTTCTGTGTGATCGGCGAACGGATCAACCCGACCGGACGCAAACTGCTGGCCGCCGAAATGGCAGCCGGCGATTACAGCCGGGTCAAGGCCGATGCCATCGCCCAGGTCGAAGCCGGCGCCCATATGCTGGATGTCAATGCCGGCATTCCCATGGCCGACGAACCGCGCATCCTCGCCGAGACCATCAAGCTCGTGCAGTCGCTGACCGACGTGCCGCTTTCGATCGATTCCTCGATCGTCGCGGCATTGGAAGCCGGTCTCGCCGTCTATAAGGGCAAGCCGCTGCTGAATTCGGTGACCGGCGAGGAAGAGCGCCTGGAAGTGGTGCTGCCGCTGGTAAAGAAATACGGCGCCGCGGTCATCGCGATCTCCAACGACGAGACCGGCATTTCCGAAGATCCGGACGTGCGCTTCGAAGTGGCGAAGAAGATCGTGCACCGCGCCCGGGATTACGGCATTCCCTATTCCGACATCGTGGTCGATCCATTGGTGATGCCGATCGGCGCGCTCGGCCAGGCCGGCCAATCGGCGTTCAAGCTGATCCGCCGTCTGCATGACGAGCTGAAGGTCAATACGAGCTGCGGCGCTTCCAATATCAGTTTCGGCCTGCCAAATCGCCACGGCCTCAACCAGGCCTTTCTCGCCATGGCGATCGGTGCCGGCATGACCAGCGCCATCCTCAATCCGCTGCATGCCGAGGAAATGACCGGCATCATGGGCGCCGACACGCTGATGGGACATGATGCCCATTGCGCCGCCTGGATCCGCAAGTTTCGCGAGCCGACGCCGGAAGGCGAAGCCATGGCGGGTCAGCGCGGCCGCCGTGAAGGCGGCGGTCGTCGTCGCGGCGGCGGCGGTGCCGCCCCGGCCCCCGAGGGCGCCACGACGGCGTAACTTTTAAGCTTAACGAGGAGAGACCCGTCGACCCCTCACCCAACCCTCTCCCTCAAGGGGAGAGGGCTTTCTGCCGAGACTCGCCGCAGTAGCGGCGCATAATCCCCTTCTCCCCTTGAGGGAGAAGGCAGGGGTGAAGGGTCGAAGATTTTCGGAGAGTACAGTGGACCAGGCTGAGACGCAGAACGGCAAGCCGGCGAACGGCAACGGCAATGGCAATGGCAA
>DASYDA010000292.1:0-3319 GCA_036499865.1 Dongiaceae bacterium
GTGCAGCGCAATTGCGGCTCCGGCATGCAATCCATCGATACCGCCTTCCACGACATCCAGAACGGCGTATCCGATCTGGTGCTGGCGGGCGGCACCGAGGCGCTGAGCTATGCGCCGCTGATCTTCAACCGCCAGGCCACCGATTGGTTCGGCAGGTTGAACGGCGCGCGCTCCTTTGGCGAACGGTTGGCGGCCATGCTGTCCTTCCGCCCCGGTTTTATGAAGCCGGTGATCGGGCTGGTGCACGGCCTCACCGATCCCATCGTCGAGCTCAATATGGGCCAGACCGCCGAGATCCTCGCCTTCCTGTTCGATATCTCGCGGACGGAAGCCGATCAGTACTCCGTCGAAAGCCACCGGCGCCTCACGGAAGCGCAGGCCAAGGGTCGCCTCAAGGAGATCGAGCCGATGTTCGACCGCCATGGCAAACTCTATGACCATGACGACGGCGTCCGCCCGGACTCGACGCCGGAAACCCTTGCCAAGCTGCGGCCGGTCTTCGAACCGCCCTATGGCAAGGTGACGGCCGGCAACAGCTCGCAGATCACCGATGGCGCGGCGGCCGTCATCCTCGCCTCCGAGGAGGCTGTGGCCAAGCATAAGCTGACGCCGCTCGCGCGGATCGTGGACAGCCGGTGGGCGGCGCTCGATCCCTCCATAATGGGCCTCGGCCCGACATTGGCTTCGACGCCCCTGCTGGTCGAACACGAACTCGGCCTCGGCGATATCGATCTCTGGGAGCTGAACGAGGCTTTCGCGGCGCAGGTCCTCGCCTGCCTCAAGGCCTGGGCCGATGACGATTATTGCCGCAAAGTCCTCGGCCTCGAAGGCGCCCTCGGCGTCATCGATCGCGAGTGCCTCAATGTCGATGGTGGCGCCGTCAGCCTCGGCCACCCGGTCGGCTGCAGCGGCGCCCGGATCGTGCTTCACCTCGTTAATGCCCTGCGCGAGCGCGAGAAGAAGCGCGGCATCGCCACCGAATGCATCGGCGGCGGCCAGGGCGGCGCCATGCTGATCGAAACGGTCTGAGACAATGGCTGGGAAGATGGATAAAGCCACCGACGTCCTGAAAGCCATCCACGCCGATCGTCTGGAGATCGGCCTCGGCGCCTTGAACGCTTCGGACAGCCCCGGCACAGCCTTCGGTACCTGCTGGCGGTGGCACCGCGACGGCCATGGCGTCGAATGGTGGCTGCTGGATATGCCGGATGTCTCGGCAAACCTGGTCAACGAGAAAATGCTGGCCGAGCTCGGGCAGCTGATCGCCCGCGCCACCGGAGACCGGCCAAGAGGCATCGTCATCCGATCGTCGAAGCGCAACGGCTTCATCGCCGGGGCCGATCTCAACCAGTTTCGCGGCGTGACCGATGCCGGCAAGGTGACCGCGAAGCTCGCCGAAGCACACAGCATCACCGACCGGTTGGAAGCGCTCAAGATCCCGACCATTGCCGTGATCCATGGCTTCTGCCTGGGGGGCGGGCTGGAAATCGCGCTTGCCTGCCACACGCGCATCGCCCTTGCCAATGCCTCCTTCGGCTTCCCGGAAGTGCAGCTTGGCTTGCATCCCGGCCTCGACGGCACCGCGCGCCTGACCAGGCTCATCGATCCCCTCGATGCCATGACCATGATGCTGACCGGCCGCCGCAAATTCGCCAAAGCGGCCTATGCCGCAGGCCTGGTCGATCTCGTCACCCAGGAACGGCATGTCGCCGCGGCCGTGGGCGCCGTCGTGGCCGGCAAGCTGCCGTCGCGCCGGCGCGCCAACCGGGCCGCACTCGTCAACTTCGCGCCGATCCGCCTCGCCATGGCGCCGGTCATGCGCAAGCGCACCGCGGAACGGGTGCGGCCGGAACATTACCCGGCACCCTTCGCTCTCATCGAGCTCTGGCGGAAATACGGTGGTAGCCCTGTCGAGATGCGCCGCCGGGAACTGGAATCCTTCGGACGCTTGGTTACCGGCGAGACGACGCAAAACCTCATCCGCATCTTCTTCCTGCGCGAGGCGATGAAATCCATGGAGCGCAAAGCCGATCCGGTGCGCCATGTTCATGTGGTCGGCGCCGGAACCATGGGCGCCGATATCGCCGCCTGGTGCGCGCTGAAAGGCCTTACCGTCACCCTCGCCGATATGAAGCCGGAGGCTCTCGCCAAAGCCGCGGAGCGCGCCGGCAAGCTCTTCGGCAAGGAGACCCACAGTTCCATCGAACGGCGCGACGCCGCCGATCGATTGACCGCCGATCTGCGCGGCGCCGGTGTCGGCAAGGCGGATCTCATCATCGAGGCCGTGCCGGAGAATCTGGAGCTCAAGCAGAAAATCCATGCGGGGCTCGAGGTCCATATGAAACCGGGTGCGGTCCTGGCCACCAACACCTCGAGCATCCGGCTGGAGGAAATCGGCAAGGCGCTGAAAAGCCCTGAGAATCTCGTCGGCATCCATTTCTTCAATCCGGTCGCCAAGATGCAGCTCGTCGAGGTGATCCGGCATGATGCCGCTGCACCGAAGGCCGTGGCCGCGGCGGCCCGGTTTGTCGTCGATATCGACCGCTTGCCGGCGCAAGTGCACAGCGCCCCCGGTTTCCTGGTCAATCGGGCATTGATGCCTTACCTGCTCGAAGCCTTGCTGCTGCTGGATGAAAAGATACCGCCGGAAACCATCGACGCGGCGGCGGAAGCTTTCGGCATGCCGATGGGTCCGATCGAACTCGCCGATGAAGTCGGCCTCGATATCTGCCTCGATGTCGCGAGGATGCTGAAGCAGAGCCTGAGCCAGCCCTTTCCCGATCTTCCCGCCTGGTTCGAGCACAAGGTGAAATCGGGCGAGCTCGGCCGGAAATCCGGCAAGGGCTTCTATCGCTATGTCGATGGCAAGGCGCGGAAATCCGCATCCTCGCCCGCGCCGGATCCGGCCTTGGCCGATCGGCTCATCCTCCCTCTGCTCAATGCCTGCGCCGCCTGCCTCACCGAGAAGGTGGCGGCCGATACGAATGTCGTCGATGGTGCGCTGATCTTCGGCGCCGGTTTCGCTCCCTTCCGGGGCGGTCCGATGCATTATGCGAAACGGCGCGGCCATGCCGAAATCAAGGCGACATTGGAGCGGTTGGCGGGGCAATATGGTCCGCGGTTCCGGCCGGACCCCTATTGGGATGGGTCCCCGGCGAGTTAGCAAGGCGGACTGGGAGCTTCATATCTTGGCGCGCTTTCACGACGACGCGGAAATCTGCGTCGACGCGATCATCGAGACGGTGGGGAAAAAGATCGTCCTTGGTCTCCCGCTCGGACTGGGCAAGGCGAACCATCTCGCCAACGCGCTCTATGCCAG
>DASYDA010000293.1:0-6727 GCA_036499865.1 Dongiaceae bacterium
GCGGCGCAGGGAGAACCGTTGGTCAGCGCGTTCGCCTCCTTCGGCTCGAATTCGTATTCCGCCGAGAAGCGGGAAAACACATGGGCCAGCGCATTCATTTCGCCGCCGCAGGCATTGCCCTCCATGGGAATATCGGGCAACCGTCCCCGATCGAGTTCCGCGGCGATGCCTTTGACGAATTCAGGCGTCACCGCCGCATGCCCGTCGAGATAGTTCGCGAGCCGCGCCAGCACGATCGCCCGGGCAACCCGCTCCGGCATCGGCCTTCCCACCGACACGCCCTGGCTCGACGGCTTCTCCCGTGCCTGTTTCACCCGGCCGTCGCGGTCGAGCTGCTTCTTGGCGGCTTGGCCGTAACCGGTCGTCACGCCATAGACGAAGGGCGGGTTGTCGCCTTCGATGAGGGTCAGGAACTGCTTTCGCCGCAGAGCGATCCGATCGAGCGCCGCCCCGGAGATACTGGATGATTCCCCCTGCCATGCGATGCGGTAGATGCTGTCGAGATCGATGTTCTGTCTGGTGTCGAGCAGGACGGCCATCGGTTTCTCTTTACCCCTGATTTCTGGCTCTTATTTCTTGCCGAAATATTCCTCAAGTTTGACATCGGCAACCCCGGGCACCCGCTTGCGCTCGAACTCATGCCGGCGCGCATATGGCGCGGTGGCATCGATGCCGAGGCGTCCCCAATGCTCCTTATGGGGATCGCGATAGAAGGACGGCGTGTCGGGAATGATCATGACGTCCTTGTCTGGCCGGCTGCGCGTCAGGCAGGCCCACATGACGTCGTCCATATTGTAGATATCGACATCTTCATCGACGACCGTGCAGACCTTCGCCCAAGTGGGTTCGGCGCCGAAGACGGCCAGCAGGACCTGACGCGCATGCCCCTCATATTGCTGGCGGATCTTGACGACCGTGTGCAGCACGAAAGGCTGGCAGGTCACGTCGATGATGCCGGGCAGGACCGCGCTGATCCGCTGATAGATATTCGCCGCAACCGACAGCTCGAGCGTCAGCACTTCTTCCGACGAGCCGCACAGGATGGAATGGAAAATCGCATCGCGGCGGCAGGTCACCCCCAGCACCTCGAATACGGCATTCTGGCCGACCTGCGTGTAATACCCCATGAATTCGCCGAAAGGTCCTTCGTCGCGGCGCACATTCGGCAGGAACCGGCCCTCGATGACGATCTCGGTCGTCGCCGGCACCATGAGATCGATATGCTTGCAGCGACGCATCGGAATCGGCGCACCCTGCAGCTGCGCGGCGACTTCCATCTCATCGGCATCGTAGGGCAGCGGCGCCGCGGCGGTGAGAAAGGTCGCAGGCGGCGGCCCGATCAGCATCGCCGCGGGCAGATACTCGCCCGCCTTTTCCGCCTTTTCGTGATAGATCGTGAGGTGATGCTTCGGCGCCAGACGGCAACGCAGTTCCTGATCGCTGACATACATGGAGCGATGGAAGGAAAGATTCTGGGTACCCGTCTCGGGATCTTTGGCCAGGAACATGGCCGAAGTGAAGTACGGCGCGGCATCGCGTTCCGAATAGGTGATCAGCGGGAGATCGCTGAGCTTGCAGTCCACATACTCGATGGCCTCCGTGCTCGGCACGGAAGTGGGCATATCCCGCCCGCTGGCGATCTGAGCGAGGTTGCTCCACTCCTTGCAGAAATTGTTGGCATCGATTCCGAGGATGCCCGCGAGCCGCTCCCTGGAACCATAGATATTCGTTAGAACCGGCAGCTTGGTTCCGAGGACGTTGTGGAACAGCACCGGCTTGTTCCAGCGCCGATGCGATGCTTCGGTGACGGCGGCAAGTTCATGCTTCGGATTCACAGGGCGATGCACCTCGAGCAGCTCGCCCTTCGCCTTCAAGACTTCCAGGTACTGACGCATTGGCTTTATCTGTTTCCGGTATGGGGGAGGCTGTTGCTTTTAATGCAACAGTGTTGCATTATTGGAAAACTGATAACGCTTTGCCCTTTATGCGTCAAGCCTGGGCTCCCCGGCGAAAGCTGGCGGATAAAAGCAGGGGGGATCTTATGAAAATCAAGTCGGTGGACACAACTCCCGGCACCATCACGGCCGTTAAGCATGCGATCGACGTGCTGCGATGCTTTTCCGGCAAGGACATATCGCTGGGTGTTACCGAGCTGGCGACGCGCGTTGGACTTCATAAAAGCTCCATCTCGCGCATCGTCGCCACCTTGGAAGAGGCGCAGTTTGTGGAGCGGGACGAGGCGACGGGCCGGTTCAAGATCGGTCTAGGCCTCGTGGCACTATCGGCACCCGCTCTCGTCGATCTGCGCCTGGACGACATCGTGAGGCCGTTTCTGCGCGATCTTGCCGCCCGCGCCGGGGAGACCGCCAGTTTCAATATATGGGACGGCGCCGCCGCCGTATGCATCGACCAGGAATTGAGCTCCACCACGATCGCCTATCTTGCGCCTTTGGGCATTCGTCGGCCCGCGCACTGCACCGCCGTCGGTAAGGCCCTCCTGGCGCATGCCGCCGACACCGATATCGAGAAAATTCTCGGCGGCCCCCTGCCGCGTTTCACGGCGCGAACCATCACCGCCCGCGCAGCACTGACAGCCGAGCTCACGAAGGTCCGGCAGCAAGGTTATGCCGTGAACAATGGTGAATATGGCGGCGATGTCGGGGCGATCGCAGCCACGATCAAGGGTGCCAGCAAGCACGTGGTCGGTGCCATCGCATTGACCGTCCCCATCTACCGCTTTCAACGGAAGCGCCGTCTGGAACTGACAGACATCGTGATCAGCGCGGCCCAACAACTGTCCCGCCGTCTCGGTGGCGAAGCGTAAGAAACAGTCACAGCCGGCGTTTCGAACCGGTCTCACTCGATATCTTCGCGGCGCCGGTTAGGGGAAAACGCTCACGCGAGCACCCTTGATTCCGGACCGGACGGAATCCGCCATGCGGCAGGATCCGCCAGCGTCTATCCGCGTTTCCCACTCGCCTATTCATTCTCTCGTCGGGTTCGCCGCATCGGGCAGTCTTGACTTGAGAATATGCATACCTCACTATGCACTAAATACGCAACTCAGTTGCATATAATGCAACCCTCGGAGGACGTCAGGCCGGAGAAACCCGCCGCGTCCTGCGCTATGGATCGATAAAAGAATTCAACCTTGAACAGGAGGCTGCTGACGATGCGAAAGAAACAGTTCGAAATGGATTCTGCACGCAGCGATGCGACGAACCTGCAGAACCATGCAATCGACGAACTGCTCTCCGGACGAGCCGATAGAAGAACGTTTCTGCGCTATGGAAGCGTGATGGGCCTGGCGCTCCCCACCATGGGGAGTCTCCTCGGCAGCATGACCTCGACGACGCCGGCGAAGGCCGCGTCCGGCGGCGGCGTGGTGCGCGTCGGCGTCAACGCGCCGACCGGCGCCATCGATCCGATGACCGTGGACGAGACCGGCGGCCTCGTCATGCTGGGGCAATGCGGCGAATTCCTCGTGCTTTCCGGACAGGACCTGGTCCTGAAACCCGTGCTCGCGGAGAGCTGGAAGTCCAACGACGACGGCACCATCTGGACCTTCAAGATCCGCAAGGGCGTCAAGTTCAACGACGGACAGGCCTTGACGGCGGACGACGTGGTCGCGACCATCGACCGGCTGGCCGATCCCGCCAGCGCATCCAATGCGCTCTCGGTGTTCAAAGGCGTCCTCTCCAAGGGCGGGACAAAGAAGGTCGACGACTACACCGTCGAATTCCATCTTGACGCGCCCAACGGAAACTTCCCCTACTCGCTCTCGAACGACAACTACAACGCCATCATCCTGCCGAAGAGCTATACCGGCAATTACGAGGCGGCCTTCCCCGGCACCGGCCCGTTCAAACTGGACAAATACACCCGCGGCGTCGGCGCCTCCTTCGTGCGCAACGACGATTACTGGGGCGCGAAGGCCCTGCCGGATCGCGTCGAATTCACCTTCTATCAAGACATGCAGTCGATGATCCTGGCCCTGCAGGGCAGGCTTCTCGACTGCGTCACCCAGATCGTGGTCGCGGGTGGTCAATCCCTGCTGAACAACCCCAATGTTAACGTGCTGCGCTTCCCGTCCACCACGCACAACCAAGTGCATATGCGGACCGATACCGGTCCCTTCGCCGACAAGCGCGTGCGGCGCGCGCTGGCCATGACCCTGGACCGGGAGAAGCTGGTGAAGGGCCTGCTTATGGGCCGCGCTACCCTCGGCAATGACAGCCCGCTCGCGCCGGTCTTCCCCTCGACCGATCCCTCGATCCCGCAGCGGAAGCTCGACCTCGACCAGGCCAAGAAGCTGCTCGGCGAGGCCGGCGTGCCGAACGGCTTCAAGGTGACGCTCACCGCCGGCAAGTATGTCGAGATCGGCGAATACGCCGTCCTGCTGCAGAACGCCGCCAAGAAGATCGGCATCGAGATCGACATCAAGATGGAGGAGAAGGGCGCCTATTACGGCAAGGCGGTCTTCGGCCAGTCGGATTGGCTCGATTCCGTGCTCGGCATCACCTATTACAGCCATCGCGGCGTGCCGAACGTCTTCCTGTCGGCGCCCCTCGTCAGCACCGGCACCTGGAATTCGGCGCACTTCAAGAACAAGGATTACGACCAGCTCGTATCCCAATATGTCGGAGCGCTCGATCTCCAATCGCAGCGGGCCGTGGCGGGAAAGATCCAGACGCTGCTGCTCGACGAAACGCCGGTCATATTCTCGTACTTTGCGGACTTCCTGACGCCCGTCGTGAAGAATCTGCAAGGCGTGGTGAGTAGCGCTGCAGGGCAGATCTTCCTGGCGGGCGCCCATTTCGCCTGAGGCTTCCCCAACCATGGTCGCTCCCCAGCGTGTCCCAGCGGGCGACCATGGTATTTTTTTCCCTTCTGAGAGATTTTCATGACAACGCCCAAGCGGATCGTGGTCGGAATCAGCGGCGCTTCCGGGGCGATCTACGGTGTCCGTGTGCTCGAATTGCTCAAGGCCGCCGGCGTGGAGACGCATCTCGTGGTTTCGAGTTCCGGGCAAATCACCATCGCCCAGGAGCTGTCTCGCACGCCTGCGGAGATCAGCGCACTGGCCGATGTCACCTACCGCGTTCAGGATATCGGCGCGGCGATCGCCAGCGGATCGTTCCTCACCGCCGGCATGCTGGTCGCTCCGTGCTCGATACGGACGCTTTCCGAAATCGCGACGGGTGTCACGTCCAGCCTGCTGACCCGCGCGGCCGATGTGATGCTCAAGGAACGCCGGCGCCTGGTTCTGATGGTCAGGGAGACCCCGTTTCACCTCGGCCATTTGCGCACGATGGTGCAGGCCACCGAAGCCGGCGCGATCGTCATGCCGCCGGTCCCGGCTTTCTATCCTTTACCCGAGAGCGTCGACGATATTGTCGATCACTCGGTCGGGCGCGCATTGGATCTGTTCGGCATAGAAGTGAACAAGGTGCGGCGCTGGTCCGGAACGGTGAACGAGTTCCGAACGCGCAAGGAGTCAAATTAAAGCCAGGCCGATCTTGGTCATGCGGCCACGCAAGTTTATTTTTGGAACGCGACGAATATCGCCGCCGCGGCAAATCCGGCGGCGAGGGCCGCCCATTCGCGCTTGGTGATCACCATCGCGGCGAAAGCTGAGATCGAGCCCACCAGGCTCGTGAGGCCGCCTTCGAGGCATCCGGCGGCGGCGAATGCAACGAACAGATTGCCGGGCGCGAGACGAAGGAGGCGTGACAGCGATCCCTTATCCGACACAGCGCCGGCGATCACGAATCCCCCCGCTCTCATCGCGTAGCTGGTGAGCCCGACGGCGAATATGGCGGCAAGGATCTTCCAGTCAGGCATCGTCGCCGCGCAACAGGCTGAAGAGCGTACCGGCACCGCCGCCGACCAGCATCGCCCAGCCCTGACCGATGAAGCCGGCGACCAGGGTCGCGACGCCGATCGATATCGCCCAAGGAAGGATGCTCCTCCGGCCCCGCCATTGGGTCGGCAACAAAGCGACGACGAAAACGAGAGGGAGAAGTGCCGCGGCCGCCGCCAAGGGTCCTGCGGGCTTGAGCGGCAGTGCGTAGCCGAGTGCGGTTCCGCCGATCCAGCCGATCGCCATGGGCAAGCTGCTGCCCAGCAGATAGCCGAGATCCGGGCCGGATTTCTTCGCATCGGCGACCGTCATCATCCAGGACGCATCGGCGAGCAGAAACAGGATCGGCAGCATGACGCGCCGGCGGACATCCCCGAAAAGCTGGCGCAGATGCGCCCCCATGACCAAGTACCGCGCATTGGTCGCGGCGCAGGCGATGGCCATCGCGGCCGCAGGTGGCGGGAAACCCCACATGCCAAGCGTCACGACTTGCGCGGTGGCCGAGTAAACGACCAAACTGAAAAGCACCGCCGTCGAGAAATCCAATCCCAGGCCTTTATAGGCGACACCCATGACAATGCCCGCGACGCCGTTGCTGGCGATGAAAGGCAGAGCCGCCAGCAACCCCCGACGAAACGCCGTACCGGTGAATGCCGGCTTGGATGTGGCCGGGATCGAGTTTATAATGGTCATGACCATTACACTCTCAGCCGGCTGATCCGCGATGTCAAGAGACCCCATCCGTGCGGCGACCCAGTTCTTCGGCGGCTGCGCCTGTCTCGATTTCGCCAACACCCTGGATTGGCGCTTGACGACCGACCCCGTCGAATTGATTCCCGATTACGATGCCCTGCTGTCGTGGAG
>DASYDA010000294.1:0-3603 GCA_036499865.1 Dongiaceae bacterium
GCCCGCGCGCGCGGGCCGTGGAAATAGTCGCGGATCCAGGGATGATTGTCCTGTCGCAATTCGGCCAAGGTGCCGACCTTTATTTTCTTATCCACCAGCACGGCGATACGGTCGCAGATCGCCGCCAAGCTGTCCAGATCGTGGGTGATCATCACGACCGTCAACCCCAGGCTGCGCTGAAGGCTGCCGATCAGCTCGTCGAATTCCGCCGCGCCGATCGGATCCAGACCCGCGGTCGGTTCGTCGAGGAACAAGATTTCCGGATCGAGCGCCAAGGCGCGCGCGAGCCCTGCCCGCTTGCGCATGCCGCCGGAAAGTTCCGACGGGTACTTGGCCGGGGCCTCGGGCGCCAGGCCGACCAGCCGGATTTTCATCTCCGCGACTTCATGACAGAGCTGCGGCGGCAGGTCGGTGTGCTCCTTGATGGGCGTCTCGACATTTTCGAGCACCGTCAAGGAGCTAAAAAGCGCGCCATTCTGAAACAGCACACCCCAATGCTCCTCGATCCGGCGGCGATCCTCCTCCGACAACCGGTCCAGCCTTTGGCCGAGGACTTCGATGCTCCCCTCCGCCGGCTCATTGAGGCCGATGATCGTGCGCAAGAGGACCGATTTTCCGCTGCCCGAGCCTCCGACAATCCCCATGACTTCACCACGCCGGACGTCGAGATCGAGGCCGTTATGGACCACCTGCTTACCGAAGCGATTGACGATGCCGCGCAGGGAAATGACGTTTTCCGAACGCGTTTGAAGGACGGTATCCGGGTCGGTCATCTCAAATTCCGAGGTAGGAAAACAGAGTGGAAAACAGGGCATCGAAGATGATCACCAGGAAGATCCCTTCGACGACGGCGCGCGTGGTCAACCGACCGACGCTCTCGGCGCTTCCCGTCACGCGCAGGCCCTCGAAACAACCGACCAGGGCGATCAGAAACGCGAAAACCGGGGCCTTCACCATCCCGATCGCGAAGGTGTTGAGCGACACTGCATTGTTAAGCAGGCGCCAGTACTGGCCGAAGCTGACATCGACCAGGAGCACACTCATCACGCCGCCGCCGAGCAGGCCCATCATGTCGGCGAAAAAAGTGAGCAGTGGCAGCGCGATGACTAAAGCGAGGATGCGCGGCGCAACCAGCACCTCCATCGGATCCAGCCCGATGACGCGCAGCGCATCGACTTCCTCATTGACCTGCATGGCGCCGATTTCGGCGGTGAAGGCGGAGCCGGAACGGCCGGCCACCACGATCGCCGTGAGCAGGATGCCCATTTCGCGCAGCACCGAGAGGCCGACCATGTTGATGGTGAAGATCTGCGCGCCGAAGCGGGCCAGCTGATCGGCGCCCTGAAAGGCGAGCACGACGCCGACCAGGAAGGAGATCATCCCGACGATGGGCAATGCGTTCAGCCCGGTCTGCTCGATGTGATGGATCACGGAAATCCAACGCAATCTCTGCGGGCGAGCCACGAGGCGCGCGAAGGTTTCGATGAGTGCGCCGAAAAAGGCGATGAGATCGAGAGCTTGCCGGGCGATCGCTTCCGTCGCCGCGCCGATATCGGCCACCCAATCGACGAAAAGGCGTCGCGGCCGCTCCGGCGGCACTTCTTGCGGGGGAACGTCCAGGACGCGCTCGAGCAGCGGCTTCATCTCCGGCGCCGGCTGGATCCACTGGACTTCGGCCCCCCGCGCTGCAGCGGCTTCGGCCGTGCGTGCGACCAGCCAGGCACCTGTCGTATCCAGGCTCTGCACTTGGGAAAGATCGAAGAGGATGGGGCGCGCGGGCAGCGTCATACCCGCGATCCGTCGGTCGAGCGCCGTGGCGTTCGCCAAGATCCAGGCGCCACCGAACTGCCAGACCTCACGCTCGGCCGTGGTTTCGGTCTTGATCCAGCCTTCTGCTGTGTCCATGAAGATTTCGATTACACGCCGGGTTCGGGTTTCGGATAGCAGCGGTGGAGTTCCGCCGTCTCGCCCGCCTTGGGATAAAATGTATCGTTGGGAACGTCGCAATTCTCCGTGACGAGTTCCGTTCCTTGCATGGTGAGGCGGCAGCTTACGGTGACATTGAGGTCATCGTAGCGCTGGCGGTAATCCGCATGGTCCGCGTCCACTTTCACATCGAAGGCCGGTGGGGAGTAATAGCCGCGGCGAGGCTGGAACACGACGCCGTCCGGGCCTACGGCGATTACGTAATTTTCAACTCCACACCATTGCCCGACGATTGGGACCACCGCCGCGGCGTGAAGATCGTGGGCCATCGCCACCAGAAATATGGAGGCGGCGAGGACGCGCTGAAGACGGCGAAAGCGATACATTTCGTCTGATCCGAGGCGGATGGTCTCGCCTCGGATTATGACATGCCTTTCAAGGGACGGACCAGCCCGGTCTCAGAAGGCACCCGATATCGGCAAAAAGCCGCAGGCCTAGATGTAAATGGCCCGCAACGGGTCAAACCCATTGAAACTGACCGCTGAATAGGTGGTTGTGTAAGCCCCGGTCGATTGAATCCGGAGCCGGTCGCCACATTTGAGATCGCTGGGCAACCGGTAGCCGGCCTTGTCATACAGGATGTCCGCGGAATCGCAGGTCGGGCCGGCCAGCACCACCGGGCCGGTCTCCGCCTGGTGTTCGCCCACCGGGCGGATGCGATAGCGGATCGCCTCGCCCTCCGCTTCCGCCAAGCCGCCGAAGCGGCCGATGTCCAGATAGACCCAGCGCCGCTCGTCGTCATAGGACTTGCGAGACACCAGCACGACCTCGGTTTCCAGCACCCCGGCATCGCCGACCATGTAGCGGCCCGGCTCGACGATCATCGCCGGCAGCTTCGATCCGAAAGCAGCCTGCATCGCCTGCATGATCGCCGCGCCATAGGTGCCGATCGCGGCGATGCCTGGCGTATAAGTGGCGGGGAACCCACCGCCGAGATCAACCATGCCCAAAGTGATGCCGGCTTCCGCCGCGCGATCGAAGATCGATTTGGCGGCCGCGATGGCACCCGCCCATTGGGTGGGATCGAGCTGCTGCGAGCCGACATGGAAGGAAACGCCATAGGGCGCCAAGCCGAGTTCGGCGGCCTGGATCAGCAGATCGCCCGCCATTTCCGGGTCACAGCCGAATTTGCGATTGAGCGGCCAGAGGGCGCCCTTGCCTTCCACCAGGATGCGGCAGAACACCCGGGCGCCGGGCGCGGCATCCGCGATCTTGCGAAGCTCCGCCTCGGAATCGAAAGCAAACAGGTCCACGCCCATCTGGTGTGCCCAGGCGACATCCTCCGCCTTCTTGATGGTGTTGCCGAAGGAAATGCGGTTCGGCGTGGCGCCGGCGGCCAGCACCTGGCGGATTTCGCCCGCCGAAGCGGTGTCGAAGCTGGAGCCGAGCCCGACCAGCCGGGTCAGGATCTCCTGCGCCGGATTGGCCTTCACCGCATAAAAGACCTCGGCCATCGGCAGCGCCGCGCGCAGCGCGCGATACTTGCCCTCGACGATATTGAGATCGACCACCAGGCAGGGGGTCGCTGGACGCGCCTGTTCGAGGAATGCGGTGATCCGCGAAATATCGGGCTCCGGCTCGACCTGGCCGCCGCCGGAGGGGGTGTTGGAGTTCAAG
>DASYDA010000295.1:0-19404 GCA_036499865.1 Dongiaceae bacterium
CGTCAAGGTGGAGATTCTCGGCTTCACCACGCGGATGTGGAAGGGCGGCCAGTCGCGCGAATCCTGGATCGCCGGCGGCAAGCCGGGCAATCCCGGCCGGCTCAACGATCTACGGCACATCGTCTACAAATCCGCCGACGCACCCTGGCGACGCGCGCGGAAGAATCTCGGCCTGATGCTGCGCGAAGGGATCCTCAAGGAGAATATCGACGGCGAGGCCTTGCTCTGGGCGCACAACCGCCTGATCGGCCGCTCCGAGCAGCGCAAGATCCTGATGGTGATCTCCGACGGCGCACCGGTCGATGATTCGACGCTCTCCGTCAATCCCGGCAACTACCTGGAGCATCATCTGCGCCAGGTCATCGAATGGATCGAGATGCGCTCGCCGGTCGAGCTGGTAGCGATCGGCATCGGCCATGACGTCACGCGCTACTACCGCCGCGCCGTCACCCTCGTCGATGTCGAGCAGTTGGGCGGCACGGTGCTGGAACAGCTCGCCGCCTTGTTCGAGGAAGATTCAGTGCCCGCCCAACGCCGTCTCACCGCCGCCGGAAGACACTGAGCTTTCACCGGCCGCCCGATAGCCAACGGACGATTGCCGACTGGACTCATTCGTCATGCCAAGGCTTGGCCTTGGCATGACGACCGAATTTGCGCTTATCGAATTAGCACTTATGCCCCGGCTGCACCGAAGACGAGCCGAAGCCCGTGCTGCCGATACAGGGCGCGCCACGGGTTTCGAATTTTCCGGTGCCCGGTGTGAGATCGCGGATGCCGGAACTGGTCGAGTGGCTGCTCGATCCGATGCTGTCACCCCCCATGCCACCACCACCCATGCCTCCGCCGCCGATCGGGCCTACGGCGGATGGGCGACTGCCGGATGGTGAACTCAGCGGTTCCGAACTGATGCCACCGGCCGCTGAGGTCGGCGCACCGATGGATTGGGCCAGTGCCGCGGCCGGGACAAGGCCGATCGCGAGCGCCAGTATCACTGTATGGATCGTTTTCATGGCTTATTCCTCGGACGAAGTGTCGTCTCTTCCATGGAAATGGTACGGCGCCGCAACGGGATCAAGCCGGAAACCGGGACTCCTCTCACCGGGACTCCCCTCGTTGCGAAAGCCGGTCATGAACGATAAAACGGCGCCGGAACAGGTTGGATGCATCGCGGGTGGGGAGCCTCATGTCGCATACCAAGACGCCGCATGCCGATACATTCGCGATCAATCTTGCCTGGTGGGACGGCGTCGTCGAAACCCATGTCGGCTCGCGCTTCTACCGGGTCGCCGAATTCCTCGCGGGCGAGGATACGCTCAATCCGATCGAGAGCGCCGAGATCGGCGACGTGCGCGGCAAGCGGATCGCGCATCTGCAATGCCATTTCGGCCTCGACACATTGTCGCTGGCGCGGCGCGGAGCCAGCGTCCGTGGGCTCGATTTCTCGCCCAATGCGGTCGCCGCGGCGAAACGGCTGGCCGCGGAAGCCAAGCTCGATGTCCGCTTCGTCGAGAGCAATGTGTATGAGGCGCTCACCACGCTCGGCGGCCGGCACGACATCGTCTACGTCACCTGGGGCGCCATCAACTGGCTGCCGGATCTGCATCGCTGGGCGAAGATCGTCGCGGACCTGCTCGAGCCCGGCGGCTTCCTCTATCTGCTCGAAGGCCATCCCATGGCACTGGCCTTGGAGCAGAAGGATGCCGAAGCGCCGCTGATCGCAAGCTGGCCTTACTTCAAGGGCGACGCACCGATGGTGATCGACGAGGACGGCACTTACAGCGATCGCGGGGCCAAGCTGGAACACACCCGCACGCATGAATTCCCGCACGCCCTGAGCGAGATCTTCGATGCCTTGCTGCAGGCCGGCCTCGCCCTCGAGATGTTCCATGAGCATGACAGTCTCGCCTGGCAGCACTGGCCCTGTTTGCAGGAAGGCGAAGATCACATGTTCCGCCTGCCGAAGGATCGCCAGCGCCTGCCGCTCGCCTTCTCGCTGAAAGCGCGCAAGCCGATCTAAAGCGCGTCGCCCCAATCGGCGCGGCGGGCTGTCTTGAACGCTTCGCCGTCGCGCCGGGTGAAAAGCCGCGGCTTCGCTTCACCGGTCTCCAGGCAAAGCTTCAGCTCCGTTTTGCCGCTGCCCTTTTGCGCCGGCGCGATCACACGTGCCTTTGCGCGCGGCCCTGAATGCCGCGATACGGCGAGATAGAGATATTTCTCGTCTTCCCAAGGAACCTCGCCGCCCTTTGCCTGGCGATGCAGACGGGCCCGCGCGACCCGGCGAGAGAAGTGGCACCAATCCGGCGCGACCAGCGGGCAGGCCTTCTCATGCGGACAAGGTGCGATGAGATGCGCACCGGCGTCGAGCAATCGTCGGCGCGCGCCGAGGATGCGCCGCCAGCCGGCGGGCGTACCGGGCTCCACGATGAGAAGGGTATCGCCGGTCAGCGACCAGAGCCGATCGACCAGGTCGTCGCAGGACGCGGGATCGAGCTCATCGAGAACGTAAGCGAGCGTCACAAGGTCGCGCCGCTCTCCGGTGCCGAGCGCGGAAGACCAGGCGATGTGTTCGACAGCGCATTCCGCGGCGAGGATTTCGCCGAGACTTCGAATGGTGGGGCTGGCTTCGATCAATGCGGCATTGTTCAAGGACGGCCAGCGATCCTGTGCCGCCCAGAGCGCCGTGCCCGGACCGGCGCCGAAATCCAGCAGGCTCGCCGGCGCGAATTCCGGACGCAATTCGGCGATGGAATCCAGGCTGGCGCGCAAGGCTGCATAGGTGGCGGGCAAACGCGTGGCGAGGTAAGCACGCGCCGTCAGGTCATCATGGAGATGCAGGCGCCCGTCCCGCACCTCGCCACGATAGCGTTGCGATAGAGCCTGAGACGCACCGGCGAGAGCGGCCAGAGGAATTCCGGCAAGTGCCGTATCGACGACACGGCGCAAGGCGGGCGGCAATTCCATGGCGATGAAGCCCGCTCAGCGGCGGAGGCTGGCTTCGATCAGCCGGTCGGCGGTCTCGGCCGCCGATCCCGCCGGCCCGTCTCCCGCGAAAAGCTGGCCGCAGATGAACGTGCCCTCGATCAGCAGGAACAATCCATCGGCCAGCACGCGCGGGTTTTCGGCGCCCATGGCCTCGGCCATCGTAGTCAGGCGTTCGCGCAGCTCGCGCTTATGCTCCTCGGCGAAAGCGTGGGCGGGATGTTCATGCAGCGGATATTCGACCGCCGCATTGGAGATGCCGCAGCCGCGATAGCTGCGCCGCTGGGCGCGTTTCCCGAGGCCGCGAAGATATTCGACGACCTGCGCACGCGGATCGCCGGGATGTTCGGCGACGGCGGCGTTGAAGCGCTGCCAGAATTCGTCGCAGTAATCCCGGAGATAGGCGACCGCGAGATCGTCCTTGGAGGAAAAGCTGCGATAGAGGCTGGGCTTTGTGACGCCGGCGCGGTTGACGATCTCATCGACGCCGACCGCGCGGATTCCCTCGCGGTAGAACAGGTCCCGGGCACTCTCCCGGATCCGGTCGACAGCAAGCTTGCCGCGCCCCGGGGCGGCGGTCTCGCGCTGATTCGTTGCCGTCTGATTCGATGCTGCCTGCGGAAGTTTTGTCATGGGACCTCGGCCTCTGAGTATTTCACGGCCATTCCGCGTGGTTTGACATTTTAGTCTCCGGGATTCCGTTTGACAATGTTACGTACCGGTACGTATACAGTCAAGGCACTTGCAACGTACCGGTACGTAACATGACAGCCATCCGCCGCCGCCCGTTCGGGCAGAACTACGTGTTTGTCGTGGTCGGGGTCGTTTTCTTCTGCCTGCTGGTGGCCGCAGGCCAGCGCGGCGCGCCGAGCGTGCTGATCCAGCCGTTCGAAAAGGCCTTCGGCTGGAAGCGCGACACCATTTCGCTCTCCGCCGGCATCGGCATCTTCTGCTACGGCATGGTCGGACCTTTCGCCGGCGCCCTGATGCAGCGCTTGGGCATCCGCCGGACGGTGATGGCGGCCCTGGCGCTGATGGCGATCGCGGTCGCCGCCAGTGCGTTCATGACCGCGGCATGGCAGTTGATCGCTCTCTGGGGATTGCTGTCGGGCGTCGGCTCCGGCTGCGTCTCCATGGTCCTCGCCGCAACCGTAGTGAACCGCTGGTTCTCGACCCATCGCGGCCTGATCATGGGCATCCTGACCGCCAGCACAGCGACCGGCACCCTGATCTTCATCCCCGGCCTCGCGGCCATCGCCGAACATGCCGGCTGGCAGCCCGTGGTTCTCACAGTCGCCGCCGGGGCCGCGGTGATGATTCCCTTCGCGTATTTCCTGCTGCCGGAATGGCCGACGGATGCAGGTCTTCGCCGCTACGGCGCAGCGCCCGACGAAGCGCCCCCGGCACCGGATCATCGCAACCTGCTGGCGCTGGCCTTCGGAACCCTCGCGCGCGCCATGCGCCACCGCGCCTTCTGGTATCTCTTCGCGACCTTCTTTGTCTGCGGCTTCACCACCAACGGACTGGTCGGCACGCATCTGATCGCATTCTGCGGCGATCATGGCATCCAGGAAGTACAGGCGGCGGGCCTGCTGGCCATGATGGGCGTGTTCGACCTCTTCGGCACCACGGCCTCGGGCTGGCTCACCGACCGCTTCGATCCCCGCAAGCTGCTCTTCATGTATTACGGCCTGCGCGGACTGTCGCTGATCTACCTGCCCTATTCCGATTTCTCCTTCTTCGGCCTCTCGATCTTCGCCATGTTCTACGGTCTGGACTGGATCGCCACCGTGCCGCCGACCTTGCGTCTCACGACCGAGAATTTCGGCGACCGCGACGGCCCGATCGTGTTCGGCTGGATCGCAGCCGGCCATCAGATGGGCGCCGCCAGCGCCGCCTATTTCGCCGGCGCGATGCATACGGCCCAGGGCAGCTACCTGGAGGCTTTTGTGATCGCCGGGATGACCGGGATCGGCGCCGCGGTGATCTCGCTGTTGATCAGCCGGCCCGCCAAGGAAGACGTTCGGCAGGTGCCGGAGCCGGTGCCGCAGGCAGGCTAAACCTCGCGCATGTCTCCCGCCGCGTCGAGGCGATGGATGAGCTCGATCAGGTCGGATTCGAGATAAGGCTTCCGCAGCCGGGTCCATTTCGCGGCATCACTGGGCAAGTCCTGGAAGCCGGAAGCGAGTACCACCCGGATGCCGGGCGCCGTCTGCAAGGCCTTTTCAGCGAGTTCGGTGCCGGTCATACCCGGCATCGCGTGATCGGTGATCAAGAGGTCGTACGGCCCGCCTGCCTGTAACGCCGCCAGCGCTTCGGGGCCTGAATTCGCGGATGTGACGCGATGGCCGGAACTTTCCAGCATATCGACGCCGGCCATCAGCAACAGCGGTTCGTCATCGACGAACAGGATGGACAAGGGCCGGAGCGGCCCCTTATCGATGCTTCGCTGCTCCTCCGGCTGATCGGACGCGGTCGCGGCCGGCAGCCAGAGTTCCGCGGTCGTCCCGACGCCGATGGCGCTGCTCAATTTGAGCGCGCCGCCGAGCTGCTCCATGAACCCATGCACCATTGAAAGACCGAGGCCGGTGCCTTTATCCGCCTTTGTCGAAAAGAACGGCTCGGTGGCGCGCGCGAGCGTCGCCGCGTCCATGCCGATGCCGGAATCCGCGACGCTGACGACCACGTAATCCCCGGCCGCCAGCCTGCTCCCCGGCGCAGGCCTGTCGTTCCGCGCGGAAATGGCGAGACGGCCCTGCTCAGGCATCGCGTCACGGCCGTTCACCGAAAGATTGAGCAGGGCCAATTCGAGTTGGTTGCGATCGACCGACGCCGGCCGAAGGTCGGGCTCCACATTCATCACGACCTCGATCATCGGGCCCACGGATCGTTCGACCAGGCTGCGCAGGTTTTCCAGCAGTGCCGCGACGTTGGCGGACTCGACCTTCAATTCCTGACGCCGGGCAAAAGCCAGGAGCCTCTGCGTCAGTGTCGCCGCGCGCTCCGCGCCTTCCTTGGCACCCGTCCAATACCGTTGCGCCTTGGCGTCGCTCTCCGGAAGCCGTTTCGCCAGCAGATTGAGATGGCTGAGGATGATCATCAGCAGGTTGTTGAAATCGTGCGCGATGCCGCCGCTCAACTGGCCGAGCGCCTCGGTCTTCAAGGCCTGGACCAGCGAGGCTTCGGCCTTTTCCCGCTCCGCGATTTCCTGGGTGAGCCGCAGATTGGTTTCCAGGAGCTGCCGCGTCCGTTCGGTAACGCGGGCCTCCAGATTTTCGTTGGTCGAGCGAAGCTGGTCTTCCGCCGCCCGCATCCTCAGCAAAGCGCGCACCGCCGCGATCAGCTCGGCGGGCTCGACCGGCTGCGCCAGGTAGGAATCGGCCCCGTTCTCCAGGCCGATCACGCGATCGATGGTGGAGATGTAAGAGGCGGAAATCTGCAGCACCATGGTGGAGGGGAAATCCGCCTTGATGCGCCGGCAGACTTCGATCCCGGATATGTCCGGAAGCCGGACATCCAGCAGCACTAGGCCCGGCCGCAACTCGGCGACCTTTTGCAGCGCCTCCGTCCCGTTCGTCGCTTCATCGACCCGGAAGCCGGCCGTGCGCAGGGTATGCGTCTTGGCGTAGCGCACCGCCTCGGTGTCATCGACGTTCAGGATGAGCTGGGTATAGGGCATTCAACGACCCACCGGCTCCGCTATGACTTCGGACAACGCCGCCCGCAATGATTCGCTCGAGAGGTTCTGCTTGGCCATCACGCTCCTGGCGCCGTTCATCTCCGCGATAAGCCGGTCCGTCACCGGGAGCGAAGTGGTGACGAAGATCGGTATGTCCCGCAGATCCGGATCCGCCTTCAGCACGCGAAGCACCTCCTGGCCGCCGCGATTCGGCATCAGCACATCGAGGATGATGGCATCGGGCCGTTCATGCCGTGCGCGAGCGATACCTTCAACGGCGGTTCGCGCTTCGGTGATTTCGAGGTTGGCGATGCCGCCCAGCAACTGCCTAATGATATAGCGGAAAGTGTCCTCGTCGTCGACCACCAGCACCCGGCGGTTCGCGATGGCCGGACCGGCCGTCTGCAGCGGCGCTTCCAGGCTGCGGGGAATCCAGAGCGCGAAGGTCGAACCTTCACCCAGCTTGCTGGCGAGCTGGATATGCCCGCCGAGCAGCTCCGCGAGCTGCTTGGAGAGCGGCAGGCCGAGCCCGGTCCCCTTGGTCTCCCGCTGCAGCGCGCCCTCGACCTGCCCGAATTCCTCGAAGATCATGTCCTGATCCTCTTGGGCGATGCCGACGCCGCTATCCTTCACCGCGAATTCGAGCATGTCTTCCGCGGCGTGATGGCGGGCGGTGACCTCGATGCTGCCGCGCTCGGTGAATCGCATGGCGTTGACGATGAAGTTGCGGAGAATCTGCGCCACCTTGCCTTCGTCGGTATGGAGCGGCGGCAGCGCATCGGATTCGGCAAAACCGATGCTGACCGTATCGCGGGTGATCAGCGGCCGCAGAGCGCCGCGCAGGCCGCCGAAGAGATCGCCCACCGAGAAGTCCGTGCTGTTGATGCTGAGCTTTCCGGCTTCCACCTTGGCGAGATCGAGGAGGTCGTTGATCAGCTCCAGCAATCCTTCCGCGGATTTCCGGATATAGGTCACCTGTTTCTGCTGTTCGGAAAGCAGCGGCCCGTCCACCTGATCCATCAGCAGGCGCGAAAGTGCCAGGATGGAACTCAGCGGCGTGCGGAATTCGTGGCTCATATTGGAGAGGAAACGCGACTTCAGCTCGCTGGCGCGGCGCAGATATTCCGCCTTCTCGTCGAGCTCAGCATAGAGCGCCACCACGCCGCGATTGGTTTCCTCGAGTTCCTGGCTCAGGCGGCCCAGCTCGTCCTGGCGTTCGCGTTCCGCCGCCATGGCCTCGAGCAGTTCGCGATTCTGCGCCTGCAGCAGCCGCATCGGATCGGCGGCGCCGGCCCGCTTCATCGCGACCTGCAAACGCGCCGCAACGTCTGGTCCGATATCGCCGCTTCGCACGGGCAGATTTTTCTCCATGGAGACGACGGTGCCGTTGCCCGGTTTGCTCTCGATATGAAAGCGGTCCACCAGGCGTTGCGCACTGACCAGGCCCATGCCGCGGCCGGCGCCGTTTTCGCGCGGCGCATCCGGATCCACCATGCCCGCATCCCGCATGCCGGGACCGGAATCGCTCACCACGACCCGCAGGCGTTGCGGCGATTCCCCCGGCTCCATGTGAAATTCGATCTCGCCCTTGCCCGCATGGATGAGCGCGTTGCGGCCGATCTCCGAAACCGCCGTCGCGATCTGGGTCTGCTCGCGCGCCGGAAAGCCGAGCTCGGCGGCGATCACGATCGCCCGCGCCCGCGCATCGACGAGATCACGTTCGTTGCCGATCGCCTGGCGATAGACCATCAGGCTCATGCCGCCTCCATCCGAATCGCCACCACGGTCGCATCGTCGCGGCCGCGCGAGAAATCGCGGAACAGAACAGCCGCGATCAGGCTGGGATGTGCCCGGGATAACCCGGGATAGGGATCGAGAGTCCAACCGGTCACGATGCCATCCGAAGCCATGATGACCAGCGATCCTGGCCCGGCCGGATATTCGAAAGCACGGATCTTCGTCTGGGTGAAGCCGGCCGTGCCGGTCATGGAAACCATCCGCGAGATGCCGTCGCTGCGCAGCACGGCACCCGCGATATTGCCGATACCGGCATAATGCGCCCCATTCTGTTCGAGGCGCAACACGGCCACCGCGGCGCCGCGCGTGGGCCGCAAGGCCTCATGCATGGTGCGGAGGATTTCCGTGGGCATCGCTCCATTGCCCTGGCTGAAGGACCGCACCGCCGCCGCAGAAGCCATCGCCGCAACGGGTCCGTGACCGAGCCCGTCGGCGACCAGGACCGACAGCCCGTCTCCATGCGGCCTGACGCTGAACGCATCGCCGCAGACTTCCTGGCCGGCGAGCGGGATGCTGACCCCGCCCCAAACGAATTTCGGCGTAACCGTGCCTTTGGCGAGCTTCTTCGTCGCGATGCGGCACACGACCACCACGCCACGGTCCTGCCACGAGGCGATCTCGAACAGATCCGACTGCCGCTTGAGCGCGCCGAGGCCCTGCCCGGCGCTGCCGGCCGTTGAATGGCCGTCGCGCATGGATTCGCCGAGATTGCGGATTCCCGGGCCCCGGTCGATGCCGATGATCTCGATGCCCTCTCCCGTGCCGTCTTCATAGGCGTCGATCAGGATTTCGCCACCGTGGGCATGTTTGAGCTGATTGGTGGCAAGTTCAGTGACCACGATCGCCAGCCGCCCCAGATCGGTTTCGGACAAGCCGTGGCTTTTGCCCATGGCGCCGGCTTCGCGGCGAACTTCGGCGACCCGGCTCGCTTCGTTGATGGTGAACAGGCGCATGTTTTATTTCCAGCGCGCGATAACGACGCGGGTTCCCTCGCCCGGCCTGGAATCGATCGCGAATTCATTACAAAGCCGCCGCGACCCGCTGAGCCCGAGCCCGAGCCCGTTGCCGGTCGTGTAGCCGTCGGTCAAAGCGAGATCGATATTGGCGATGCCTGGCCCCCGGTCCTCGAAAGTGAGACGCAGGCCCCGCCGCGCACCATCGACGATAGGCTCGATCTTGACCGTGCCGCCCTTGCCGTATTCCAGCGTGTTGCGCGCGATCTCGCTGGCCGCGGTGACGAGCTTCGTCTGGTCGACGATGCCGAGACCGGTCTCCGTCGAGCGCTTGCGAACCTGCTGGCGTACCCTGACAACATCGTCCGAGCTGCGGATCGGCAGCGTTTCAATCTCCGTCGCTGTCATCCGCCGTCCCGAATTCCTGCAGGCGACGGCTGATCATTTCGAAGCCGCGCTCCACGTTGAGCGCGGTTTTCACCCCCGGCAGCGCCAATCCGAGTTCCACCAGGGTGATCGCCACCGCCGGCCGCATGCCGACCACCACGGTCTCGGCATCGAGCACGCGCGAGACCGAAGCGATATTGTCGAGCATGCGTCCGATGAAGCTGTCGACGACCTCGAGCGAACTGATGTCGATCAGCACGCCCTTGGCGCCGGTCTGGGATATCTTCTTGGTAAGATCCTCTTCCAAAGCGATCGCCATCTGATCATGCATGTCGACTTGAATGGTGATGAGCAATGCCTTGCCCATCTTCAAGATCGGAATGCGGTCCATGGTCAGGCTCCGGGAATGTCGGAAGCTCGGTTCGGCCGTGCATTTCGCATGGTGGTCACCATGCGTCCCGTGGCACGCAAAGCCGTGGCGAGAGCATCGGCGAGATTGGACTTGGAGACGACGTTCAGCTCCACGCCGAGATGCACCATGGTCTGGGCAATCTGCGGGCGGATGCCGCTGATGATGCAGTCCGCACCCATCAGTCGGGCCGCCGCCACGGTCTTCAGAAGATGCTGGGCGACCAGCGTATCGACGGTGGGCACACCGGTGATATCGATGATCGCATAATCGGCGGCATGCTCCACGATGCTCTGCAGCAGATTCTCCATCACCACTTGGGTACGCTCGCTGTCGAGCGTGCCGATCAGCGGCAAGGCCAGGATGCCATCCCACAATTTGACGACCGGCGTCGAAAGCTCGGTGATTTCCCGTTGCTGCCGGATGATCACATCCTCGCGGCTCTTCTGGAAAACCTCCATGGAATAGAGGCCGAGGCCGTCCAGCAATTCGGTGACCGTCCACAATCCCGACCCCAAGGCAGCGGGGTCCTTGCCGAAATCCCGATTGAGCGCGTCGAAGACCGGTTGCTTGAGGGAGAAGATGAAGGTCGCCGTCTCGGTGGGTGTGAAGCCCTGGATGGCGCGCGAGCGGGAGATTTCGCCGATGTTCTGCCGCAGCGTGGCCTTGCTCTTTTCCGCCTCGGCGCCGGAGCCGGATAGATGCGCCATCATAAGCTTGAGAAATTCCCGGCACTGGTTATCGAGTTCGGCTTCTTTCATCCGACCCGAGGCGAGAGCGCCTGCATCCTTCAGATGGTCGAACCATTCCTTAAGGATTTCAGCCTGTTGGCTGGAAATCGACCGACCGATATCGACCTTTGGCATTTTGACTCCCCGACATATATCCCGACACGAAAAGCCCCCGCGCCATGATCCGGACAGGCAACGAGGGTCGCGCACCAACCCCGCTCGTCAACGGGAGTTCCATGCTCTTTATAGTGATCAGAGATTTAAGACCCGCGCCCGCACAAGCGGTTGACGATGCGTCCCTGAATTTCCGCTCGGTCGCGCGCGAAATAGGCCGCAGTTTTTAGTGGCCGGCAATCCGAAAACCGCTCGGCTTTTCGGCCAAGCCGGGCGTTCGCAGCGGAATCCTAGCCGAGGTTGGTTTTCAGGAAAGCCACGGTGCGGTCCCAGGCCAATCGCGCATCCGCCGCGTGATAGTTCTGCCCGGTCGGATTGGCGAAGGCGTGATTGGCGTCGTAGCGATAGATCTTCGCTTTCTTGCCGTCTGCCTTCAGATTGGCTTCGAAGCCGTTGACCATCGTGGGGGTGATATAGGTGTCGCGGTTGCCGAAATGGCCGAGCACCGGCCCCTTCAGCGGCTTCAACTGTTCCGCGGTCTGGTTGCAAAGCCCGTAGTACATCACTGTTGCATCGACGGGACGCGCCAGCGAGGCATTGAGCGACCAGCCGCCGCCGAAGCAGAAGCCGAGCGTCGCGACCTTTCCGTTCACTTCCTTCATGCCATGGAGGTGATCGACCCAGGCGGCCACGGTCTCGGTGGCCTCGCCGCTATCGACCTTTCCCATCAACTCCTGCGCGGTCGTGGGATCGGAGGTCGCCTGGCCGTTGAAGAGATCGATTGCCATGGCGACGAATCCGGTGGCCGCGAGTTCGGCGGCAACCGCCTTGATCTGGTCGTTGAGGCCCCAGAATTCGTGGACGACCATGACCCCGCCCTTCGGCTTGCGCGCCGGCAAGGCGAGCGCGCCGGAGACCGAATGACCGCTTGCGGTCTTGATGGTGACGGTCTCGAGGCCGGCCGCGGCCTGCGCCACTCGCCGCGGATCGGCCAGCAACGCCGCCAGGGAAAGTCCGGCGAAACCCGCCAGCAGTTTCCGACGGTTGGGACTCGATGCGGAACCATGCGGGACCGAACCATGCGGGACCGAACCATGCGGGGCGGCGATGACGGGAGCGGCCGTGTTCAAGGCGCCGGAACGGCGGGGCGGCCTCGCACCGGATTTCACTTCGGTCATGACCAGTCTCCTTGAGGGAAATGCAACCAGAGCATTCTCGCCAAGCGCGGCGACACTATGAAGACCGAACCGCCCGATACACGGGACTGTGAACCCCGATCATGGTCTCTGGCCCCGACTCGGGCGCTTCGACTACACTTTTACGTCCCGGTCCTGGGCCTAACGTCGCACTATCGTGGGAGTTCCATCGATGCGCCTGTCCCTTCAACGCGGCGCGGCCGTCCTAGCCGTCCTGGCCGCGCTTGGCGGCGTCGCCCTCCTGCCGCAATCGGCGCGAGCGGATGTCGAAGCGGGGCGCACCGCGATCCAGGCCGGCGATTACCCGAAGGCGATTCAGGAATTGCAACCGCTGGCCGATCAGGGCGATGCGACGGCGCAATATCTGCTGGCCGAGATCTATTACGGCGGCCATGGCGGCAGCCTCCCCGAAGCGGTCAAATGGATGACGGCTTCCGCCGAGCAGGGCTATGCCCAGGCCCAGGCGCGCCTCGGCCTGATGTATGCCACCGGCAAGGGCGTTCCCCTGGACAACATGACCGCCTATCGCTGGTTCGCCTTGGCGGCGCAACTGGCGAAGGCGGACAGCCAGAAGAATCTGAGGACGGTTTCGGAAACCAACCGCGACGTGGTGGCCAAGCGCTTGACGCCGGACGAGCGCAAACGCGCCGATGCCGAAGTCGCCGCGTGGAAGCCCGGCTCCAGCATGCCGCTCGGCGCGCAGGCCGCCGCATCGGCGCCGGCACCGGCCGCAACCATCGGCACGATCGGCCAGGTCATCCCCGGCATCCGGATTCAATTGGCGGCGGTCCGCAAGGATAGCGAAACAGCGCCCGAATGGGCGCGCCTCCAGCATGTGCTGGGCGACACGGTGAGCGGGCTCTCCCTCACGGTCGAATCCGTCGATCTCGGCACCAAGGGCATCTATCACCGGATCCAGGCCGGCCCCTTCCCCGACAAGGCCAGCGCCGTCGCAAAATGCGAAGCGATTCAGGCCCTGAAGCAGGCCTGCATCGTGGTGGTGCGGAAGTAAGAAACGGAAAGAGTTTTCGACTCTATCCGTTGAGGCTAAGACCCGTTCTCCGCGAGCACCGTGCCGGCGAGA
Organism: Dongiaceae bacterium; assembly: GCA_036499865.1. Lineage (GTDB taxonomy): Bacteria > Pseudomonadota > Alphaproteobacteria > Dongiales > Dongiaceae > Dongia. The sequence continues at coordinate 13,330 of DASYDA010000295.1, forward strand.
TAGAGCGAGCCGCAGATCAGCACCCGGCAGGGCGGGCCGTCTTCGTGGGAATCGACGATGGAGCGGAGCGCCGCTTCGACCGAGGGAAATCCGCTGGAGATCAGGCCCACCTCGGTTCCCGCTTTGACACAGTCTTCCGCCGAAAGGCTGGCATGATCGCCGGGGATGGCGACGGCATTCAGGTCTTCCAGAAGCGGCGCCAGGGGTTTCAGGAAGGCGACCGGCTCCTTGGTCGAGAGCATGCCGAAAATCGCATGGGTGTGGAGATCGCGCTTCGCCACCCGGTCCTGCTCCTGCCAGTCACGGATCATGCCGGCGATCACTTGGCCCGCATCCTCGTTATGGCCGCCATCCAGCCAGAGTTCCCAGCCTTGGGGCATCCGGTCGATCAACGGGCCGCGGCTCAAACGCTGCATCCGCGCCGGCCACTCCACCTCCCGCAGGCCACGCGCGATGGCGCCATCGGTGATCGTGAAGCCGTCCAGGCAGCGCGTCGTCGCAACCGCGACGCCGGCATTGCCGAATTGGTGGCTGCCGAGCAGGCCCGGCGGCGGATAACGGCGCGGGCCACGTTCGTCCTGGAAGCGCAGCGAATCCTTCAAGGTGCCGTCGGCGCACCATTCCTTGCCGTAGCGATAGAGCGGCGCGCCCAATTCCTTCGCCTTCGCCTCGAACACCGCCTGAGCCGCCGCCGGCTGGCGACCGATGATCGCCGGGCGACCCCGCTTGATGATGCCGGCCTTGGCGGCGGCGATCTTCTCCAGCGTGTTGCCGAGAAACTGCATGTGATCCATGGAGATCGGCATCAGCACCGAGGCCAAAGGCTGGTCGATCACATTGGTCGCGTCGAATTCACCGCCGAGGCCGGTCTCCAGCAGAAGGATATCGGCAGGCGTGCGCGTGAAGGCGAGAAAGGCCGCCACCGTGGTGATCTCGAAGAAGGTGATCGACTGGCCGCCATTGGCCCGTTCGCATTCCTCGAGCAGCGCGATCAGGTCCAATTCTTCGATGAGCTTGCCGGCCACACGGATGCGCTCGTTGAACCGCACCAGATGCGGCGAGGTATAGACATGGACGCGGTACCCGGCGGCTTCCAGGATCGCCCGTAAATAGGCGATCACCGATCCCTTGCCGTTGGTGCCGGCCACATGCACGACCGGCGGCAGTTGCCGCTCCGGATTTCCCATCCGGTCGAGCAGCCGTTGCACCCGGGTCAGCTCGAGATCGATGATCTTCGGATGCAGCTTGTTGAGACGCTCGAGAACGATATCACTGGAACCGGGAGGCATGGTTTTTCGGCGGTTTTCCGTCCAATAGGATCAAGCGGCCTGGCGCTTGGTCAACAGCCCGATCAAGCGCGCGAGCTGATCGCGCAATTCCTTCCGCGGCACCACGATATCGACGATACCGTGGTCCAGCAGATATTCGGCGCGCTGAAAGCCCTCGGGCAATTTCTCGCGGATGGTCTCCTCGATCACCCGCTGGCCCGCGAAGCCGATCTGCGCGCCGGGCTCGGCGACATGGATGTCGCCCAGCATGGCGAAAGAGGCGGTGACACCGCCGGTGGTGGGATCGGTCAGCAGCACGATGAAAGGGAGGCCTGCTTCCTTCACGCGATCGACCGCGATCACCGAGCGCGGCATCTGCATCAGGGAAAGGATGCCTTCCTGCATGCGGGCGCCGCCCGAAGCGGGAATCGCGATCAGCGCCGCATGCTTCTCCACCGCGAGATCGGCGGCCTTCACCAGGCCTTCGCCCACGGCGGTCCCCATGGAGCCCGCCATGAAATCGAAATTGAACGCGGCCACCACGGTCTCGATGCCATGGATCATGCCGCTCGCCACCAGGATCGCATCCTGTTCGCCGGATTTCGCCTGCGCGTCGCGGATGCGGTCGGTATAGCGTTTGCTGTCGCGGAACTTCAGCGGATCGACCTCGACCTTCGGCAGATCGATGCGCGTGTACTGGCCCTCGTCGAACAGCAGTTCCAGGCGCCGTTTCACGCCGATCCGAAGATGATGTCCGCATTGCGTACAGACGCGCTGATTGGCTTCCAACTCGCGGTGGAAGATCATCTGCCCGCAGGCCGGGCACTTGTCCCAGAGATTGTCGGGGACTTCGGATTTCCGCACCAGTGCGCGGATCTTCGGCCGGACGAAATTGGTCAGCCAGCTCATGCGGCGCCGCTCCTTTGTTTGGGCATCCGTGCCGCGCGGACGCCGCCGGCGAGATCGCGCACCAGATCGAGCACCGGCTCGACCGTACCCGCCTCGGCGAGCTTCGACACCACCGCCGAGCCGACCACGGCCGCATCCGCAATCTCGGCGACGGCGCGCGCCTGTTCGGCATTGCGGATGCCGAAGCCGACGGCGACCGGCAGATCGGTGTGGCGCTTCAGCCGCTGCACCGCGCGATCGATCTCCGCATTGCTGGCGGATTTGGTGCCGGTGATGCCCAGGATCGAAACGTAATAGACGAAACCCGAGGTATTCTTGAGCACGGTCGGCAAACGCTGATCGTCTGTGGTCGGCGTCGCCAGCCGGATGAAATTCAAGCCCGCCTGCAAGGCCGGAAGGCAGAGCTCGGAATCCTCTTCCGGCGGCAGGTCGACGATGATCAAGCCATCGACGCCGGCGTCGAGCGCATCCTTCAGGAATTCCGGCACGCCGTAAGAATAGATGGGATTGTAGTAACCCATCAGCACGATCGGGGTCTCGTTGTCGGTCGTGCGGAACTCCGTCACCAGCGCCAGGGTCTTATGCATATCCTGGCCGGCCTTCAGCGCGCGCAGCGAGGAGGCCTGGATCGCCGGACCGTCGGCCATGGGATCGGTGAACGGCATGCCGAGCTCGATCACATCGGCGCCGGCCTTGGGGAGAGCCCGAACGAGATCGCGCGATGTCTGATAATTGGGATCGCCGGCGGTGACGAAGACCACCAGCCCGGCGCGGTTCTCCGCCTTCAAGGCGGCGAAGCGGCGTTCGATGCGGGTGCTCATAGCTTGGTTCCCAATCGTTCGGCGACGGCGAAGATGTCTTTGTCGCCGCGGCCGCTCAGCCCAACGATGATGCTCTTATCCTTGCCCAGCTTGGGCGCCAGCTTCTTCGTATAGGCGATGGCATGGCTGGGTTCCAGCGCCGGGATGATGCCTTCGGTCCGCGACAGAAGCTGAAAGGCGTCGAGCGCCTCCTGATCGGTCGCCGAGACATAATTGGCGCGGCCGATATCGTTGAGCCAGGAATGCTCCGGACCGATCCCGGGATAGTCCAGGCCGGCCGAGATCGAATGCGCATCCGAGATCTGGCCGTCTTCGTTCTGCAGCAGGAAGGTGCGGTTGCCGTGCAGCACCCCGGGACGACCGCCGGTGATCGAGGCCGCGTGCCGTCCCGTCTCGAGCCCGTCGCCGGCCGCCTCGACGCCATAGATCGCGACGGAAGGATCGTCCAGGAATGGATGAAAGAGGCCCATCGCATTGGAGCCGCCGCCGATGCAGGCGACCAGAGCATCCGGCAGGCGGCCTTCCGCCTCCTGATGCTGCTGCTTGGCTTCATCGCCGATCACGGTTTGGAAGTCGCGCACCATCTCGGGATAGGGATGCGGGCCGGCGACGGTGCCGATGATGTAGAAGGTGTCTTCCACATTGGCGACCCAGTCGCGCAAAGCCTCGTTCATCGCGTCCTTCAGCGTGCGGGTGCCGGATTTCACCGGCACCACCTCGGTGCCGAGCAGGCGCATGCGGAACACGTTCGGCTGCTGACGGGCGATATCGACCTCGCCCATATAGACCGTGCAAGGGAGGTTGAAGAGCGCCGCCACGGTCGCGGTGGCGACGCCGTGCTGCCCGGCGCCGGTCTCGGCGATGATCCGCTTCTTGCCCATGCGCTTGGCAATCAGGATCTGGCCGATGCAGTTGTTCACCTTGTGGGAGCCGGTGTGGTTGAGCTCCTCGCGCTTCAGGTAGATCTTGGCGCCGCCCAGTTCCGCGGTCAGGCGTTCGGCGAGATAAAGCGGGCTCGGACGACCGATATAGTGCTTCCGGTAATAGTCCATCTCGGCTTTGAAGGCAGGATCGTTTTTCGCCTCGCCATAAGCCTTCTCCACCGCCAGGATCAGCGGCATCAGCGTCTCGGCGACGAAGCGTCCACCGTAAATGCCGTAGCGGCCGTGCTCGTCCGGACCGGCGCGATAGGTGTTGGGTTTTTTCACAGCGATTCTGGTTAACGACATTTTCAAAAGGCGGCCATATCAACCATAGACCAAAGCAAAGGTCAAAGGCCAACCAGCGTCAAAGTGTCCGAGCCAATTCCAGGAAGCCTTTGATCTTGCTTGGGCTTTTCTCTCCAGGCCGATCCTCGACACCGGACGAGACGTCGACCGCCGGCGTCCCGCTGATGCGCACCGCTTCAGCGAGATTGGCGATTTTGAGCCCGCCGGAGAGCATCCAGGGCAAGGGGAATTGCCGGCCGCGCAACAGCGACCAGTCGAAGCTGACCGCATTGCCGCCGGGCAGCGCATTCTTCATATCGGCCGGCGGCTGGGCATCGAACAGCAACCGGTCGGCGACCGCCGCGTAATCCGCCGCCTTGGCGATATCGTCGGCCGTGGTCACTTTGATGACCTTCATGACGGGAACGCCGAACTTCGCCTTCACGGTCGCCACCCGTTCCGGTGTTTCCGATCCGTGCAATTGCAGAAGATCGAGCGGGCAGGCCTGCAGGATCGCCGCGATCCGTTCGTCGGAATCATCCACCAGCAGCCCGGTCTTCACCACGCCCTGCGGCACGGCGCGACCCAGCGCGCCGGCGGCTTCCGGCTCCAGGCAGCGGGGGCTCTTCCTGAAGAAAACGAAGCCGACATAATCGGCTCCGTTATCCACGGCAGCCGCCGCGGCATCGGTGGTCTTCAACCCGCAGATCTTGACCGAGAGCGCCATTCACACGGTCTCCCGCAGGAACAGGGGATAGGTGACCACCAGCAACGAGATCTGGAGGGCGATCCGCACCAATTCGATCACCCAGAGGATCGCCAGGAAGGTGAACGGCGCCGCATCGATGAGGCCGGTGACCTCGAAGACGATGGCGGCCACCTGGTCCACGATCATGGTGGGGACTTCGACCGCCAGCAGCGCCAGAACCAGTTTGAATCCCTGGCCGGTGGTGCGCTTCCAGGCGATCGCGGGCGGCATCCGCGTGTCGATCGCGATGCCGATCCAGCTCGGCGAGAGCCGCGCGATGGTCGCAAGCCAGGCCAGCATGCCCAGCATCAAGGCCGTCAACATTCCGGAGATGCCAAAGGGATGGAGCACCAGGGAAAGAAACGTGCTGCCGAGCAACATCCCGAAGGCGAGCGCCATTTGGAAGAGCAGGAATTTCAGATGGCGCAGGCCGATATTCAAGCCAAGGCCGGGAACCGCATCCTGGCCCAGGGTCAGTTGCCGGACCCAGTTCACCGCGAAAACCGAGATGATCAGCGCATAGCAGATGCCGAGCGGAATGAGCCGCGTCGTATCGGCTTCGCCGAAAGTGTCGGCGCCACGCAGCAGCGCCGTCAGCACATCCATTTCCGGCAAGGCAGCGGCCAGCAGAACCAGCGAAGGCAGCACGCCCAGGCGGATCAGATGGTCGCGCGCATGCCAGGTCCGCTGCAAGGCGAAAGCCAGCAGCGGGCCGATGCGAATGTCTCGGCTGGGTTCACCTGCCATGATCTAGGCGGCCATGATTCTATGCCGCCGCAATCTCCGCCGCGATGCGATCTGCCGCATGCGCCGGGTCTTTGTCGCTGGTGATCGGACGGCCGATCACCAGATAATCCGCGCCGGCGCGGGAGGCCTCGCCCGGCGTCATCACGCGCTTCTGATCCGCCGCCGCCGCCCAGGCAGGACGGATACCCGGCGTGATCAGAAGGAAATCCGCGCCCAATGCCTGGCGCAGCGGTACGATTTCCTGCGGCGAGCAGACCACGCCGTCCAATCCGCTGCGACGGGTGAGCTCGGCGAGGCGCAAGACCTGGTCGCGCACCGGCGGCGTCTGCCCGACATTCGCGAGATCGCCGTCATCGAGGCTGGTCAGAACCGTG
>DASYDA010000296.1:0-4183 GCA_036499865.1 Dongiaceae bacterium
GGTGGTGAGCGGTTCGATGTCACCATCCCGGCCTTTTCGCTCGACAGCCCTCATCAGCCGGTCCGGCTCAACTGATCTCCCACGGGACCATCCAATCCAAGGAGCAATCGTGGCACGACGCGCGATCAACAAGACTGCGGCCAAGCCGGCCGTCCGCGGCGCGCTGAAGCGCGGCGGAAAACGCCCGACGCAAGCGGAAGCCGAGGCCGCGGTCCGTACACTCATCCGATGGGCGGGGGACGATCCGGATCGCGAGGGCCTCATCGGGACGCCGGGCCGCGTGGTGCGCGCCTATAACGAATTCTTCCGCGGCTACAGCATCGATCCCGTCCAGGTGCTGAAGCGCACCTTCGAGGAAACCGACGGCTACGACGAGATGATCGTGCTGAAGGACATGCGCTTCGAAAGCCATTGCGAGCATCATATCGCGCCGATCATCGGCCGCGCCCACATCGCCTATCTTCCCAGAAAGCGCGTCGTCGGGATCAGCAAGCTGGCGCGCCTGCTCGACGTCTATGCCAAGCGGCTGCAGATTCAGGAGAAGCTGACCGCGCAGATCGCCAACACCCTCAACGACGTGCTGCAGCCGCGCGGTGTGGCCGTGGTGATCGATGCCAGCCACCAATGCATGACGACGCGCGGCGTGCACAAGCCGGGCACCTCGATGGTCACCAGCCGCATGCTGGGCGTGTTTCGCACCGATCCCTCCACGCGCCGGGAATTTCTTGCCTTCATCGGCATGCCGTCCGGCGGCGGCACGGCCTCCTGAGACAATCATGCAAAAGATGTCCGCCATGGAAATCCTGGCTCGGTTGATCTCGTTCGACACGGTTTCCGCACGCTCGAATCTGGCGCTGATCCGCTGGATCGGCGACTATCTCGCCGAGCTCGGCGTCGCCGTGGAGATCGTCGCCGCGCCGGACGGTCAACCGAAGGCGAACCTCTGGGCCAGCGTCGGCCCCGATCGAGACGGGGGCATCGTGCTTTCCGGCCATACCGATGTGGTGCCGGTCGAAGGCCAGCCCTGGTCGGCAGACCCCTTCACCCTGCGCGACGGCGGCGATCGCTGGTTCGGCCGCGGCACTTCGGACATGAAGGGCTTCATCGCCCTCTGTCTCTCTTTGGTGCCGGCGATGCTGGAGCGCGATCTCAAGACGCCGCTGCATTTCGCCTTCTCCTATGACGAGGAATTGGGCTGCCTCGGCGCCCCGAACCTCATCGCTGAGATCGGGCGCCGGTTCCGCAGGCCACGCATCGCCATCATCGGCGAACCGACGGAGTTGCGGCTCGGCACCCGGCACAAGGGCTGCTACTCCTTCACCACCACGGTGACCGGCCGTGACGGACATTCCAGCCAGCCGGACCGTGGCCTGAACGCCATCGGTGCAGCGGCGGAAGTGGCGCAGGAACTGACGCGGCTTTATGAAAAGCTGAAGCAGGACGGGCCCTTCGATAAAAGCTTCGATCCACCGCACAGTACGCTCAATCTCGGCCGCATCGGCGGCGGGACGGCGGTCAATATCATCGCGCGCTCCTGCTCGATCGATTGGGATTTCCGCGCCGTCCCCGGCGCCAGTTCCGATCAGGTTTTGGAGCCTCTGGATCGCTTCGTGAAATCGCAACTCTTGCCGAGGCTAAGGTCGATCGCGCCGGAGGCCGATGTGGTGACAACGGCCGGTGTCGGTGTCCCGCCGCTCTTGGAAGAGACCGATGGCGCCGCGGAGATCTTGCTGCGGCTGCTCACCGGGCAGAACGACAGCTTCGGCATGGCTTTCGCCACCGAGGCGGGGCAGTTCCAATCCGCCGGTCTTTCGGCGATCGTCTGCGGGCCGGGCTCGATCCGGCAGGCGCACCAGCCCGACGAATTCATCATGAAAGACCAGCTCGCGGCCGGCGAAGCTCTGTTGCGCAAGGTGATCGACTGGGCGGCGGCGAACTGAGCTAGCGGACGAAGCCACCCAGATACTGCGGAATCAGCTTCTGGAATTGTGCGTTGATGTCCTTCATCGTCGCATCCAGCAGCTTGAACAGCACCGCCTCGCGCTGATTGAGCGTCATGTCCTCGGATACGGTCTGGCTGCGTGCGGTCCTGGCGGTCACATTGCCGGATTTTCTGCCGCCGTCATTCGTCACTTCCAATGTCGCGGTGATCGCGAGATCGTAGCGGTCGGATTGATCCTTATGGGTGACCGCCGCGACACCTTGAGAGCGCCGCAAATTGGTGTCGATCGCCTTTGCCAACACGACCGTATAAATCGCTTCGCCCTCGCTGCCTGCGGCCTGCAAGCGATCTTGCGCCCATTGCGCGGCCACCTTGGCCGGCGCCTCGGGGAACTGGCCGTCGATATCGTGGGCGGGATCGGGCTGATAGGCCTGCACGATATTGACCCGAGCGACGTCGAGCTTGAACGGCGCCAGATGCTCGAACGTGATCTCAGGGAATTCCTGGCGATCCGGCGGCGTATTGCAGGCCGACAATGCCAACAAAAGAACCGGTGCGGCGGTGAAGAGCCGTCGAAACAAATCCTGCATATGCCGTGAGTCCCGTCTGATGTCCCACGACAGGCTGCTGCAGGGCGATGACGGGGTCAAGCCTGCAGGATGAAGCGAACTCTATTCGCCGGCGCTGGGAGGTTTGAGCTCATCCAAAGTGAAGCTGTAGACGCTGTTGCAGAATTCGCAAGTCACCTGAAGTCCGCCGTCGGTCTCGAGCTCCGCAAGCTCGTCATGCGGCAGGGACTTCAGCACCGAACGGATGCGCTCGCGCGAGCAGCGGCATTCGGCATGCGGTGCATGGCCGGCAAACACCCGAACGCCGTCTTCATGGAACAGCCGATAGAGCAGCGTGTCGATCGGCAGATCCGGATCGGTCAGCTCCCGCGAACTGCAGCTTGCCAGCAAGGTGACGGCGCGGCGCCAGGCTTCTTCGGCGGCTTCCATTGCGATGGGGCTTTCATCGGCCGGCAAGCGCTGCAGCATGATCGCGCCGGAGCGCCAATTGCCTTCCGTCTGCGCCGTAGCAAGCTTGAAACCCGCCTGCAATTGTTCGGATTGCCGGAAATAGTGCTGGACGCATTCCACCAGGTCGGCGCCGATCAGTTCGACGATGCCCTGGTACCGGTCGGTATCCTCGCCCTGATCCACCGTGAAGGCCAGGTATCCACCACCCAGCATGCGGGGGAGGCTGGCCTCGGGAGGCAATGCAAGCACAGCATCCTGGTCGAATTGGGCATAACCGCGCATGGCGCCGGCCGAGGTGACATCGACCACCATCAGCCGGACCGGCCCGTCGGTCTTGGTCTGCAAGGTGAAGACGCCGTCATATTTCAAGGCAGCGGCCAGGGCGGCCGCCAGCGTCAGCATCTCCACCAGAAGGCGTGCCACCGGTTCCGGATAAGCATGCTTGTGGACGATCTCGTTGACGACGGCGGACAGTCGCACCGCGCGCCCGCGGATGCCGAGCGCTTCGATCTGGAACGGGCGGATGTAATCCGCGCCCGCTTCGGGCGCCAATTCAAATCTCATTGAAGGCCATTCAAATTATGCCAAGGCACCAAAGCAGGATGCCTTGCTGGGCGTGAAGCCGGTTTTCCGCCTCATCCCAAACCACCGATTGCGGCCCGTCGATCACCGAAGCGGTCATCTCATCGCCCCGATGGGCCGGCAGGCAATGCATGAAGACGGCGCCCGAGTTCGCCAGCGACATCAGCCTGTCATCGACCTGGAAGCGGCGAAGCTGCTCGGTGCGGCCGTCGACATCCCGGTCGCCCATGGAGACCCACGTGTCGGTCACGACGCAATCGGCGCCCTTCACGGCCTCGATGGGATCCGACGAGATACTCACCTTGCCACCCCTCTGTTTCGCCCAATTCACGACATCGGGGGGCGGCGCCAGATTTCCGGGGCAGGCGATATTGAGCTCGAAATCGAATTGCACCGCGGCGTGGATCCAGGAGGTCGCCATGTTGTTGCCGTCGCCCGACCAGGTAACGCGTTTGCCGGCGATCGGCCCGCGATGCTCCTCGAAAGTCATCACATCCGCCATCAACTGGCAGGGATGGGTGCGGTCGGTGAGCCCGTTGATGACCGGGACGGTCGCGTTCTCCGCCAATTCGATCAGCTTCTGCTCCTTGGTCGTGCGTACCATGATGCAATCGACATAGCGCGAGAGGACCCGGGCGGT
>DASYDA010000297.1:0-2988 GCA_036499865.1 Dongiaceae bacterium
TACTTCAAGACCAAGGGCGAGATCTGCGTCGCCATCTACAAGGCCGACCGCGATCTGGTCCAGCAGGCGACGGACAAGGTGATCGCCGATCCGCCGAAGGATCCCATCGCCGCCATTTGCAAGCTGATCGAAACCGATTTCGAAACCGAAGTGCCCTTCATCGACCGCGGCGCCTGGGAGGGGTTGTTCGCAGCGGCGTTTCAGGCCCAGCCCGGCGTCACCGAGGCCTGGGTCGGGGCGGAGATCATGCGTTTCGATCAATTTGCGCGCCTCTTGCAAGTGCTTCGGGAGCGCGGTTCTATTTCCGCAGTCACGGATATCAAAAGCACGGCCGACCTCCTGGGTGCGCTCGCCTTTTCCTATTTCTTCGACTGGATCGTCGATCTGCGCACCGGCGCGGCGGGGACGGGGGCCGGCGGCAATCGCCGTTTCCTCGATGCCGGCGCCAAACGCAGGCTCCGCGCTCAGGTGAAGCAACTGGTCGCCGGCCTCGCGCCCTAGACACCGCGCCGGCACAAACCGGCGAACTTTCCGGTGGTTACGGTATTAATAGCCTGTGGGGCAGGGCCGTTGGGGCGTGCCGCAGGCCGGGTTCGGGAGACCGGGTTTTCGCATGCGACAGGGCCTCCGCGCCATAGTTCTGGCCGTCCTTGCTGCGGCGTTGCCGGTCGTTTTGCCGATACGAACGGCACTCGCCGCGACGGCGTATCATGTGACCATGACCAAGGTGCAGGATTCCACGCTGGGCGACGCATTGCAGGGGAGTTCGACCCTGATCGAGCTGCAGAAATCCCCGCCCGACGATATCACCACATTGCGCCGCCGCGCCGTGGACGATCTCACCCGGCTGCGCAAGGCCTTGCGATCGGCCGGCTATTACGACGGCGACGTCGCGATCACCGTAGATGGACAACCGGTCGCCGAATCAGCTCCCATGGATTCGGCTGAGACTGGAAGCGGCAAAAAGAAGAAGGTCGTGCCGGTCAAGATCACGATAACGCCCGGCAAGCTCTACAAGCTGCGCAACGTCGTGATCAAATCCACCGATGGCGGCAACGAAGCGGTGCTGCAGAAACTCAAGCCGACCTTGAAATCCGGTGCACCGGCGCGAGCCGGCGACATCATCGCGGAACGCCGGCGGCTGCTCGATCAGGTGATGGGCCTCGGCTATCCTTTCGCTCTGGTGGATCTGAAGCCCGCCGTGGTCGATCATGCGAGTGATACGCTCGACGTCACGTTCACCATGGATCCCGGTCAGCACGCGACCCTGGGCAAGGTCACGGTGAAGGGCCTGGACTATGTCGATCCCGGCTTCATCGCCAAGCGCACGGCTCTTCCCAAAGAAAAAGCCTATAGCCCCGCGGCGCTCGACGCCTTGCGTGACGATCTTCGGTCGCTGGACGTCTTCAGCTCGGTCAAGGTGACGCCGGGAACCGCGCTCGACGATCAAGGACGCCTGCCCGTCGAGGTCGATGTGGCCGAACAGGATCGGCATTTCATCGGCTTCGGCGCCAGCTATTCGACCAATGACGGCGCCGGAGGCACGGCCTATTGGGGCGACCGCAACCTCTTCGGGGGCGCGGAGCGTTTGAGGATCGAGGGCGACGTCACCGGCATCGACCAGGACAGCGCTTTGGGCGGCGCCGACTACACCTTGACCACCAATTTCACCTCGCCGGATTTTCTCGACCGGCGCCAGGATTTCCTCTCGAACCTCGCCATCACCGACGAACACGACCCCGACACCTTCGACAAGAAAGCCGTCACCTTCACCGCCGGCGTGCAGCGCCATATCACCGACCACCTCACCGTCAATGCCGGATGGGAGATCGAGGCATCGCAGATCGATGACAATGACGGCACTTCCGACTTTCTGCTCGATGGCCCGACCGCCTCCGTGAAATACGACACGACCGACGATCTATTGAATCCGACCAAGGGCCTGCGCCTGGAGACCGGTGGTGAGGCCTTACCCACTTGGTTAGGCTCGAATGAGAACGTCTTCACCACCAAGAGCTCCGCATCCAGCTATCTGGATATCTTGGGCAACGGCAATCTGGTTCTGGCCGGGCGCGTGTCGTTCTCCAATGCCTTCGGCAGCAGCTTGGAAGGCTTGCCGGCCGATCGCCGGCTCTATGCGGGCGGCGGCGGGACGGTGCGCGGCTATCAATATCGTTCGATCAGCCCCGAAGATTCCAATGGCGATCTGACCGGCGGCCGCAGCGAGGTCGATGGCAGCATCGAGCTTCGCTACCGTTTCCTCGGCAATTTCGGCATCGTGCCCTTCCTGGATGCCGGCACGGTGTCCAGGCGGGCATTTCCCGATTTCTCCGAAGCGGTGCAATATGCCGGCGGCATCGGCTTCCGCTACTACACATCCTTCGGCCCGATCCGCGCCGATATCGCGGTGCCCTTGAACCCACGGAAGGATGACGATCCCGTCGCCTTCTATGTCAGCATCGGGCAGTCCTTCTGATGCGCCGCCTTATGCGCCGCGTCGGTTTCATCACGCTCGGCATCCTTGGCTTGATCCTCGTCGTATTGGTGGCGGCCTTCGGCTGGGCGCAGACCGGGGCCGGGAAACGCCAGATCCTCGCCTTGATCGAGCAGCAGGTTGCCGATCCGCCCGCGCGGCTGCATGTGGACGAGCTCGACGGACTGGTGCCCTTCGACATGCAATTGACCGGTATCACGCTCGCCGACACGAAGGGCGTCTGGTTCGCCGCCGACCATCTGTCGCTTTCCTGGTCCCCTTCTGCATTGCTCGGCCGCCATCTCCGGATCAGCGACATCTCGTCGGACCGCATGGTTCTCTCGCGGATTCCAGAGAGCCCGCCGGAAACGAAGCCATCATCGAAGGAGGCCGGCCCGCTCCTGCCGAACCTGCCGGTCGATATCGATCTCCAGCGGCTCGCCATCGCCCGATTGGAGCTCGGCCCCACCATCATCGGTGAGCCGGCAAGCTTCGCCATCGACGCCAAGGCAAAG
>DASYDA010000298.1:0-5138 GCA_036499865.1 Dongiaceae bacterium
GTGAGAGGAGTGCGGAAGTCGCGGTCTTGCCGTGCGCTGGACGCGCTGCCTTTATTGCGCTGCAAAGACCCGTGCGCCGGAAAAAGTGAGCGAGACTTCCGTTCCCGGGGTCAGCAGCAATTGCCGTCCCGCATCATGCGGGAGGTCGGCTTCGATACCGGTTTGCGTGTCGCGGCGCTGCAACTCGACGCGAATGCCGGGGCCTGCGGTGAAGACGTGGCGGATGATGGCGGGGAGGCCGGGCTCGTCCGCGGCGCGCAAGGTGATGTCATGCGGGCGCACGTAGGCGAGGCCGGGAATGTCCTGCGCCGCGGGAAATTCCGGCGCGGCGACCAGCAGCGGTCCGACCCGGGCCTGGCCCTGCTGGATCCGGCAATCGAAGCGGTTCACATTGCCCATGAATTCATAGACGAAGGCCGTCGCGGGGCGATGATAGACATCGTCCGGCGAACCGATCTGCTCGATCCGCCCCTCATTCATCAGCGCCACCCGGTCGGCCAGTTCCAAGGCTTCTTCCTGGTCGTGGGTGACGAAGATGCTGGTCAGCTGCATCTCGTCATGCAGTCGGCGCAGCCAGCGCCGCAATTCCTTACGGACCTTGGCATCGAGCGCGCCGAAGGGTTCGTCGAGCAACAAGACCGAAGGCTCGATGGCGAGGGCTCGTGCGAGCGCCACGCGTTGGCGCTGACCGCCGGAAAGCTGGTTCGGATAGCGGTGCCCCATATGCTCGAGCTGCACCAGATGCAGCAGCTCATCGACGCGCCGGCGAATCTCCGTCGGAGCCGGGCGGGTTTCCTTCGGGCGGACTTTCAGGCCGAAGCCGACATTCTCGGCGACGTTCATATGCTTGAACAAGGCGTAGTGCTGGAACACGAAGCCCACGCGACGGTCGCGCAGCGAACGGCCGGTGACGTCTTCTGCGTCGAAACGGACCTCGCCGGCATCCTGGGTCTCCAGGCCGGCCATGATCCGGAGCAGAGTGGTCTTGCCCGAGCCCGATGGGCCGAGCAGGGCCATGAATTCACCCCTCTCGACGGTCAGGCTCACATTCTTCAACGCCTCGAAGTTGTTGAAGGTTTTGCGAATGCCGATCGCTTGCAGGCTCATGATCGCTCCCGATCTCTCTTGATATCTCAGTGTCCGCGGCTGGCGCGCTGGCCGAGCCGCCATTCCAGCAGCGTCTTGCCGAGCAGCGTCACCAGCGCCAGCAAAGCCAGCAGCGAAGCGACGGCAAAGGCGCCGACGAAATCGTATTCGTTGTAGAGAATCTCCACATGCAGCGGCATGGTGTTGGTCTGGCCGCGGATATGGCCGGAAACCACCGAGACCGCGCCGAATTCGCCCATGGCCCGGGCGTTGCACAGCAGCACACCGTAGAGCAGGCCCCAGGCGACATTGGGCAGGGTCACGCGAAAGAAGGTCTGTAACCCGCCGGCGCCCAGCGAAACCGCGGCTTCCTCTTCTTCCGTGCCTTGCTCCTGCATCAGCGGGATGAGCTCCCGGGCAATGAAGGGGAAGGTGACGAAGATGGTCGCCAGTACGAGGCCGGCCACGGTGAAGATGACCTTGATGCCGAAATGCGCGAGCGTCGGCCCCAGCAAGCCATGGCTGCCATAGAGCAGAATGTAAATGAGGCCGGAAATCACCGGCGAAACCGAAAACGGCAGATCGATCAGCGTAATCAGCAGGCTCTTGCCGCGAAACTGGAACTTGGCGATGGCCCAGGCGGCGGCGAGGCCGAAGACGAGATTGAGCGGCACCGCGATGGCTGCCACCAGCAGCGTCAGCCGGACGGCGGAGAGCGCATCGGGGTCGGTGATCGCCGCGAAATAGGCGCCGATCCCCTTGCTCAACGCTTCGGTGAAAACGGAAACCAGCGGCAGCACCAGCATCAGCGCCATGAAGGCGACGGCGATGCCGATCAGCAGCCATTTGACCCAGGATGCTTCCGTGGTCGTGCCGGCCGGGTTGTTCCGGTTCGCATTCTTCCGCGTGGGGACTGCCGGGCGGGGAAGGGCGGTTTCCACCGTCATCGGCCGCCCTCCTCATGCCGGCGCGCCCAGCGCTGCAGCAGATTGATCACCAGAAGCAGGATGAAGGAAGCCGCAAGCATGACGACGGCGATCGCGGAAGCCCCGGCATAGTCGAACTGCTCGAGCTTGGTCACGATCAGCAGCGGTGCGATCTCGGAACGCATCGGCATATTGCCGGCGATGAAGATCACCGATCCGTATTCGCCGACCGCGCGCGCGAAAGCGAGGGCGAAGCCGGTCAGCAGTGCCGGCGCGATCGAAGGCAGGATCACGAAGACGAAATTCTGCAGGCGTGTGGCGCCGAGGCTGGCCGCGGCCTCTTCGACCTCCTTGTCGAGATCGAGCAGAACCGGTTGCACGGTCCGCACCACGAAGGGAAGGCCGATGAAGATGAGGGCGATGACGATGCCGAACCGCGTAAAGGCGATCTGGATGCCGAGCGGCGCCACCAGGCTGCCGATCCAGCCATTGGGCGCATAAAGCGCGGTGAGCGCGATGCCGGCCACGGCGGTCGGCAAAGCGAAGGGCAGATCCACCAAGGCGTCGATCAGGCGCTTCAGCGGAAACTCGTAGCGGGCGAGCACCCAGGCCACGATCAGCCCGAAGACCCCGTTGACCACCGCAGCAATCGCGGAAGCGCCGAAGGAGAGTTCCAGCGAGGCGATCACCCGGGGCGCCGAGACGGCCTTCATGAAGCCGCCGACGCCGAGATCCGACGAGCGCAGCAGCAGGGCCGCCAAAGGCAGCAGCACGATCAGGCCCAGATAAACCAGCGTATACCCCATGGTGATGCCGAAACCCGGCAGCACGCTGGGCCGGCGCCATTGGATGGACGGCGCCGTGCTCATAAGGCCTTCGAACCGACGCAGGAAATCCGTGAAAGAGCCAAGAACGGCCTCATTCTTTTCACATTAACACGATTAAATTGATAGTCTAAAGGGCGCGGCTAGAAGTAATCATATGCCGGCGCCTTCCACAAGTTCCGCCGAATGGCCGACCATGACGTCCGCCAGGCTGGTATTGTCGAGGATGCGCGCAGTAGAATCCCTAACCCGCAGTAAAACCTGGCGAATTTCACAGGTCTGCTCATTTTCACAATCGTCGCAGCGCCGATAGGCGGTGCGGCTTGCGCAAGGCAATTGGGCGAGCGGGCCGTCGATGATGCGAATGACCTGCCCGAAGAAGATCTGATCCGGCCGTTTGGCCAGCAGATAGCCGCCTTTCTTGCCCCGATAGGAGTGGACGAGGCCATGCCGCTTAAGGTCCAAGAGGATCAGCTCCAAGAACTTCTTCGGTACGGATTGCTCATCGGCGATTTCGGCGATGAAAACAGGCTGATCGGGCGCGGCTTTGGCGAGGTAAAGCAAAGCGCGCATCGCATACTTGGCTTTTTGTGAGAGCATTCGGTATCTCGATTAATTCGATAGAGTATATAATCCTGGGGGCCCCAAACGTCAATGAAATCAGGCCACTTGCCGATTGGGCTCTCGGCGGTTAACAACCGGTTGGCAATGAAGTGGTGTTGATTCTCCTATGTTTTCTCTGAAATGTTTTCTCTGAAATCCGTCGCCACGGTGGGCGGCCTCACTTTGGCCAGCCGCGCGCTCGGTTTCCTGCGCGAAGTCCTGATGGCGCAGCTTTTCGGCACCAGCCCCATCGCCGAGGCCTTCTTCGTCGCGATGCGGCTGCCGAACCTGTTCCGTCAGCTCTTCGCCGAGGGCGCCTTCAACTCGGCCTTCGTGCCGATGTTCGCGCGGCAATTGGAGGAGGGCGGTCAACAGGCCGCCAAGCGCTTCGCCGAAAACGTGATCTCGGTCCTGCTGCTGGCACTGATCGCGGTGACGGTGATAGCCGAATTGATCATGCCCTGGCTCATCATCGTCTTCGCGCCGGGCTTCCGGGCGTTTCCCGAAAAATTCGCCTATGCCGTTCTCTTCACCCAGATCACCTTTCCCTATCTCCTCTTCATGTCGCTCTGCGCGCTGCAAGGCGGCGTGCTGAATGCGCTCGGCCGCTTCGCCGATGCCGCCGCCGCGCCGATCCTGCTGAACCTGGTGCTGATTGTCGCACTCTACGCCGTGGTGCCGCGCTACAACGATCCTGGCCGGGTCTTGAGCATCACCGTCGTGGTGGCCGGCATCATGCAGTTCCTTTGGCTGGCGATTTCCTGCCGCCGCGCCGGCATGGCCTTGCGCCTGCCTTGGCCGCATCTGACGCCGGATGTCCGCCGCACCGCGAAACTGATGGTGCCGGGCCTCATCGGCGGCGGCGTCAATCAGATCAATCTGGCCGTTGCCACCATCCTCGCCACCCTGCAGCCCCAGGCAGTCGGCTATCTCTATTATTCGGATCGCCTTTATCAATTGCCGCTGGCCCTGATCGGATCGGCGATCGGCGTCGTTCTTCTGCCTTCGCTCACCCGGGCCTTGCGCGGCAAGCGCGAGGACGAAGCGATGCGCATCTTCAACCGCGCGATCGAGATGGGCCTGTTCCTGTCGCTGCCCGCGACGGTCGCCTTGGCCGTCGCAGCGCATCCGCTGATCTCGGTGCTTTATCAACGGGGCGCCTTCAGCAGGGATGACGCGCTGGCGGTTTCCTATTCGCTGACCGCGATCTCCATCGGCCTGCCGGCCTATATCCTCAACAAGGCGTTCTCGCCGGGCTTCCTCGCGCGAGAAGACACGATGACGCCGTTTCGCTTCGCCATGATTGCCGTAGCCGCCGATATCGCGATCAGCCTGACGCTGTTCCAGTTCATCGGCTATATCGGCATCGCGCTCGGCACCGCCGGCGCCGCCTGGGTCAATTGCGGCATGCTCTATTTCAAGCTGCGCCGCCGCGGCTATCTGAGCTTCGATGCGCGCTTCCGGCGCACCTTGCCGCGCCTGCTCATATCCGCCATCGGCATGGGTATCGCACTCTATTTTGGAATCAAAGTCTTGCAGCCCTATTTCAACGATGGCGAGGTGATCCGCATGGCGGCACTCGCGGTTTTGGTGGCGGGCGGCATGGCGATCTATCTCGTCTTCGTCATCGCCACCGGCGCCATCCCGTATCGCGATCTACTGCAGGTTCTGCGCCGAGGTTGACCAAGGGCGCTGATCA
>DASYDA010000299.1:0-3899 GCA_036499865.1 Dongiaceae bacterium
TTCCTGATGACGCCGCTGCTGATCTTCATCGGGGTGCCGCCGGCGGTGGCGGTGGGCAGCCAATCCAATCAGGTGGTGGCCTCTTCGGTCTCCGGCGTGCTCGCCCATTGGGCGCGGGACAGCGTCGATTTCAAGATGGGCGCGGTGATGCTGGCCGGCGGCATGGTCGGCTCCAGCCTCGGCGTCGCCATCTTCACCTTGATGAAGCGGTTCGGCCAGATCGATCTCTTCATCGCCATCGTCTATGTGCTGGTTCTGGGCTCGATCGGTATCCTGATGATGATCGAATCCGCCAATGCGCTGCGCAAGGTGCGCCGCCGCCAGGGTCAGCCGGTCAAGCTGCATCAGCACAATTGGGCGCAGGGCCTGCCCTTCAAGATGCGCTTCAGGAAGTCGCGCCTCTATATCAGCGCCTTGCTGCCGATCGGCGTCGGCTTCGGCGTCGGCCTGATCTCCTCGGTGATGGGGGTGGGCGGCGGCTTCATGCTGGTGCCGGCGATGATCTACCTGCTCGGCATGTCGACCTCGGTCGTCATCGGCACGTCCTTGTTCCAGGTCATCTTCGTGCAGGCCTATGTGACCTTTCTCCAGGCGGTGCAGAACCAGACCGTCGATCTCATCCTGGCTTTGACATTGACGCTGGGCGGCGTCATCGGCGCGCAGATCGGCGGGCGTCTCGGCGCAAAGCTGCCGGCGGAGCATCTGCGCCTGCTGATGGCAGTTGTGGTGCTGGGGGTCGCTATCCTGCTGTTCCGCCAATTGGTGGCGACGCCGGCGGATCTCTACTCCGTCGTGACGCTCTTCGGGCATCATTGATGCGGCGCATCTTCGCCCTGCTGGTGCTGCTCGCGCTGTCGTCGCTGGGCTCGGATGCCTGGGCGAAGGATATCGTCGCCGATCTTGTCGTGCACCGGATCGAGATCACTTCCGGTTTTTCCGGCGCGGAACTCGTTCTGTTCGGCGCGATCGAGGGCAAGGGCGATGTGATCACGGTGGTGCGCGGCCCCTACACGCCCAGCGGCGAGGTGGTCAACGGCACCGTCGAAGTGCAGCGCAAGATGCGGAACCTGGGCATCTGGATGTCCGGCGCTCATGTGACCTTCGAAGGCGTGCCGGGCTTCTATGCGATCGCGGGGTCGCGGCCGCTCGGCGAAACCGTCGATGCCGACATGATGGATCGCTACCAACTCGGCATCGATCAGCTCAAGCCCACCGCGATCGAGGCGACGGCGCCCAACATCACCGACTATGCCGCCGCCTTGCTTCGGGTACGGCAGCGGGAAGGCCTCTATGCCGACCGTGTCGGCCATGTCAGCTTCGTCGGCGACCGGTTGTTCCGCACCAGCTTCGCCTTCCCGTCGACGGTGCCCACTGGAATCTATAGAGTCGAAGTCTATCTGGCCCGGGGCGGTGCGATCGTCGATGCGCAGAGTTTTCCATTGCTGGTCAACCGCGCCGGCTTCAGCGCGGATATCTTCGACTTCGCCCACCGCCATGCGGCGGCTTATGGCGTCATCTCGGTCTTGACCGCCTTGCTGTTCGGTTGGATCTCGCATCTCGCTTTCCGCAGGAGATAGTCCGGCAGGAGAATTTCTATGAGCGATACGGAAACCCAGAAGGCGAATGCAGTCGAGACGCCGTCCGAGCAATCCGCTGCCGGCCGTGTGTTCCTGGTGGTGATCGACGAGACGCCGGAACTCAAGCTGGCGATCCGCTACGCGGCCTTGCGTGCGCGCAAAACCGGCGGGCGTGTCGCCATGCTGCATGTGACCCAGCCTTCGGATTTCCAGGGCTGGCTCGGTGTGACGCGGCTGATCCGCGAGGAAGCGCGCCAGCAGGCCGAAGCCCTGATGCAGAAGATGGCCGCGGAGGTGCAGAAGCTCTCCAACGCCATGCCGGTGCTTTATTTCCGTGAGGGCGATCGGCGGGAAGAAGTGATGAAGCTGATCGACGAGGAGCCGATGATCTCGATCCTCGTTCTGGGCGCCTCGACTGGACCCAAAGGCCCCGGTCCGCTGGTTCAGGCCCTGACCAGCAAGTATGTCGGAAAATTGCGGCTGCCGGTCACCATCGTCCCCGGGAACCTGACGGTGAACGACATCGATCAGGTGACCTGATCATGCTCTAGACGCCATCGATGATGACGAAATTGGCGGCCATGCATTTCGTGCGCAGCGGCAGGATCTTCTGATAGGCGGGCGAATCGTACCAGCGCTCCGCCGCATCGCGCGACGGGAATTCCAGAAGCACGGTGCGCTGATATGGCCATTCGCCTTCGCGCACGGTGAGCGTGCCGCCGCGCACCAGGAACTTGCCGCCGAACGGCGTCAGCGTCGCGGCCACCTGGCTGCGGTATTCCTCGAACCCAGTCTGATCGCCATGCATGTTTTCCTGGACGATGATGTAGGCGGCCACGTCGCGCTCCTTATCTTGGATTGAGTGGGGATGTTGGATTGAATCGGGGGTGGATCGAGGTCAGTCCGGCAAGCCGAAGATTTCCTGCGGCTCCGGGAAGCCGTGCAGTGGAAAACGGCCGAGCGGCACCAGCTTCGAACCGCAAGGCGAGGCGAAAACCCGGGAGGAGAGCAGCTGCCGGTTGAGGCCGCGGCACAATCCCTGGATCCTTGATGCCAGGTTGACCGCCGGGCCGATCGCCGTGAAATCGAGCCGTGCCGAATTGCCGATCGCGGCGCCGATATTGCCGTAAGAGACCGAGCCGGCATGCAGGCCGATTCCGGCGCGCAGAGGTGGTTTTCCGGCGCTGGCGCGGATTTCGTTCAGGCCATCCAGCGCATCGAAGGACTCGATCGCCGCTTGCAGCGCGATCTGGCATTTGAGGTCGCGGTCGAGGTCGTCGCGCATCGGGAAGATCGCCAGCATGGCGTCGCCGACGAATTTCAGGATTTCTCCGCCATGCGCATGGACCGGCCGCGCCATGGCGTCGAAATAGTCGTTCAGCAGCGCGATCACCTCGTCGCGCGGCAATTGGTTCGACATCGCGGTGAAATCGCGCAGATCGCAGAACCAGATGCCGGCGGCGATGGTGGTGCCTTCGCCGCGCCGCACCGAACCGCCGAGCACCTGCCGGCCCGCATCCGCGCCGAGATAAATCTCCAGGAGCGATTTCGCCGTGCGATGCCATTCCCGGGATTCGACCAGCATCGAGAGCAAGGGCATCAAGCCGGCCACCCCCGCAATCTCCCGGTCGGAAAAACCTCCCGGCATGTCGGTGGAGATCGAAAGCGCGCCGCGCGGCTCGCCGGCGAGCTCGATGGAGAAGATCGCGTAATCGGTGGCGCCGTTGTCGCGCAGCTCCTCGAGCACCGGGAAATCCACCACGGCTTCAGGCCCGGTCAGGCGCCGGCGGATCAGGCTCTCGCCGAATTCGTAGAGCCGCCGCATCGGGCTGTTGAGGAAGGTCGAACTGGCCAGAACGGCATGTTCACGGGCGATGGTCTGCGTGCTGGTATCGCCGCGATTCCAAAGATAGCCGATCGCCGCCATCTGGGGATGCAAGGTGCGCTGCGCGAGATAGAGGCGCTGCAGCGGCATGCCGCCTTCGGTGAGCACCCGGCACAGGCCCGTGACGATGTCGCCGAGGTCGGGAATCCGGCGCGCTTCGGCCAAAAGCCAGCGAAAGGCGCGGCCAAAGGACTCGCCGCTTGACGCCAATTGGACCACATCCAGGGGACGCGCCGCCGGAAGCCTCGCCCCCTCTTTACCGGCGCCAGGCGCCGCAGGACGCGTAACATCCTCCACGCCAAGGCGATTGGGATCGGAATCGACCAGACCCGATACCAATGATTCCAGGATGATATCCGACTGCACTGCGGTCATAACCTTAGTCAGATTGGGGTTGAAGCGGCTTCCGCCATCGCCCATCTTCTCGGCAAGAGAAG
>DASYDA010000300.1:0-3052 GCA_036499865.1 Dongiaceae bacterium
GGTGCCCGGCCTCGTCGATATGTGGTGCCGGGTCAATGCCGATCATGGCAGCAAAAGCATGGACGAACTGCTGCAGCCGGCGATCCGCTATGCGGAAGAGGGCTATGCCGTCCACGACCGGGTCGCCTTCGACTGGCAGGACTGTACGCAGCGTTTCGCGGCGATGCCGGAGATCGATCCCGTGCTGCTGCCCAACGGTCGTACGCCGAAGCCCGGCGAGAAGATGCGCGATCCGCGCCTCGCGGAGAGCTTGCGCCGCATCGGCCGCCAAGGCCGCGCCGGTTTCTATGAGGGGCCGGTTGCGGAAGACATGGCGGCCGAGTTGAAGCGGCTCGGCGGTCGCCACGCGCTGGAGGATTTCGCAAGCGCCGAGGGCGAATATGTGGAGCCGATCTCGACCCATTATCGCGGCGCCGAGATTTTCCAGATGCCGCCCAACAATCAGGGCCTGACGGCGCTGGTCATGCTCAACATTCTTTCCGGCTTCGATCTGGGATCGCTCGATCCCGTGGGCGCGGAGCGGCTGCATCTCGAGATCGAGGCGGGGCGGCTCGCTTATCGCGAACGCAATCTCCGCATCGCCGATCCCGGCCATGTGAAGGTCCCGGTCAAGGAACTGCTCTCCCCCAGTCACGCCGCGAAATGGCGTGCGATGATCGACCGCGACCATGCGATCGGCACGCTGCCGCCCTCGCCGATGGAGAAGAGCGAGACGATCTATCTCTGCGTGGTCGATCGCGACCGCAACGCTGTCAGCTTCATCAATTCGGTCTATCATTCCTTCGGCAGCGGCGTGGTCGCGCCGAAGTCCGGCGTCATCCTGCAGAATCGCGGCGCCAGCTTCCGGCTGGATCCCAACCACCCGAACTGCATCGCGCCGGGCAAGCGGCCGATGCATACGATCATGCCGGGCATGGCGCTGAAGGACGGCCGTGCGATGATGCCCTTCGGCGTGATGGGCGGCGACTACCAGCCCTTCGGCCATGTGCACCTGCTCACCAATATGCTGGATTTCGGCATGGATCCGCAGGCGGCGCTGGATTGCCCGCGCGTCTTCTACTCCGGCAACTTTGCCGAAGTGGAACGCGGCGTGTCGCCGGCCGCCGTGCTCGGCCTGCAGCAGCGGGGCCACAATACCGCCATCCCCTTCGAGCCCCTGGGCGGCGGCCAGGCGATCCATATCGACTGGCAGAGCGGCACGCTCACCGCCGGCTCCGACCCCCGCAAGGATGGCTGCGCACTGGGATTTTAGCGGACTTGGTCTGCGGCCCACATTTTGAGTTTCATACGCCCCTGTGCTATCGACCTTAGACATAAGAAACTCGAAACGGGGGCATCATGAGTGGGGGAAAGACCATCGTCCTCTTCCCGGAGGCGGCGTTCGGGCCGGCACTCAATTGCGTGGGTATCGCGCAGAAGCTGAAGGTCAAGGGGCATAACCCGGTCTTCGTCTGCGACAAGGGCTTCAAGGGCGTCTTCGCGAAATACGGCTTCGAGGAAAACCTGGTCGATATGTCCGGCGGCATGTCGGATGAGGAGATCGCCAAGTTCTGGGCGAATTTCATCGCCGAGAAGCAGCCGCATTTCCGCCTCTCGCCCATCGAGCAATTGCCGACCTATGTGATCCCGGTCTGGGAGGCGATCGTCGATTCCGCGATCATCGCCGAGGAAGGGCTGAACGCCCATCTGCAGCGCATCAAGCCGGATCTGGTCGCGGTCGATAACGTGATCCTGTTCCCGGCGATCAAGCGCGCCGGCTGCCCCTGGGTGCGGATCATCTCCTGTTCCGAGAACGAGATCCCCGATCCCGACATTCCGCCGCATCTCTCCGGCTGCCATGAGAACGACAAGGCGGGATTTCAGGCCTTCGAAGACCGGTTCCTCGATCTGGTGAAGCCGGTTCATGCGCGGTTCAACGAATTCCTGGCGAAAATCGGCCATGCGCCTTATCCGCTGGGAGAGTTCTTCGAGGCCTCGCCGGCGATGAACTTGCTGCTCTATCCGAAGCCTTTGGCTTTCAAGCGCCGGACGCCGCTCGATCCGAAGCGGTTCCAATATCTGGAAGGCTGCGTGCGCGACGAGGGCGTCTATCAGGTGCCGGTTTTTACGACGAACGCAGGCAAGCCGCTGATCTATGTGAGCTATGGATCGCTGGGCGCCGCCGATGTCGATCTCTACAAGCGGCTGATCGCGGCCTTCACCAAATTGCCCTACCGCTTCCTGATGAATGTCGGCGATTATATCGGTGAATATGCCGATGTGCCGGGCAATGTGCATCTGGAAAGCTGGTATCCGCAGCCGGCCGTGATCCCGAATGTCGATCTCTTCATCCATCACGGCGGCAATAACAGCTTCAACGAGGCGCTCTATTTCGGCAAGCCGGCGATCATCATGCCGTTCTGCTGGGACGGGCTCGACAACGCCGCACGCATCCACGACACCGGTTATGGCGATCAATTGCCGCGCTATACCTGGACGGAATCGCAGCTCGCCGAGATGATCGCGCGGCTGCTCGGCGACGGCGCGATGCAGCAGCGCCTGGCCGCGGTCTCGAAGCATATGCAGGCGGCGAAGGGCACCGACAAGGCAGCGGATATCCTGGCGGAGATCGCGACGACGGGAACGTTTAAAGCTTGATTCACAGTTGTTGCTTTTCTCTCGTGATGGTCCGCGCAGGCGGACCATCCGCGAATTTGCATCCGTCGCACGAGAGAAACTCATGGATGGTCGGCCTTCGCCGACCATGACGAAGGAAATATAGAGCCATGGGTACAAATCTGGAGTCATCCGCTCCCCACATCGCCGACGCATTGACCTACAACGACCTCGCCGATTGGGGCGTGCAGGGCGATGCGATCGAAGGTCAATCGCATTCCTCGGGGCGGCTGCTTTACAAACGCCCGGACCCTTCGGTCGGGGGCAATTCGCCGGAATGCGGGCTGTGGCAATGCACGCCGGGGAAATGGCGGCTCTCGATTCCGCGCGACGAGTTCTGCCATTTCGTTTCCGGCCGCGCGACCTATGTTCGCGATGATGGCGAAATCATCGAGGT
>DASYDA010000301.1:0-6195 GCA_036499865.1 Dongiaceae bacterium
CGAATATATCGCCGGCAGCGCCTACACGATCGCCGACATCGCGATCCTTCCCTGGTATGGCGGCCTCACCAGAGGCGGGTTCTATGGGAATGCAACCGAGTTCCTGAGCTTGCACGAATACAAGCACCTCAATCGCTGGGCAGATATGCTGTTCGAACGGCCGGCGGTGAAGCGCGGGCGCATGGTCAACCGCCTATCCGGCGAACCCGCGGGCCAGCTCCACGAGCGTCACGACGCCGGCGATTTCGAGACCAAGACTCAGGACAAGATCGGCGCCACGAAATAGGCGTTCGGCTCAAGCCACCAGCGGCGCGACGATCGCTTGCAGAAGCGTCGCCGCGTCGCGTGGGCCGAGCCGCACCTGCAATTCACGCTGGCCGCCATTGATAGTGACGAGGTCCTGCGCCATCGCCTGCGCCTCGATGGCGGCCCGCGGCGGCTTCATCTGGCCGAACGGACTGATGCCGCCCACCTTGTAGCCCGAGATGCGCTCCGCATCGGCGGGCTTCATCATCTGCGCGGCCTTGCCGCCGAACGCGGCCGCAAGCCTCTTCATCGAGACCTCGCGGTCCGAGGGCACGATAACGCAGACCGGCTTGCCATCGACCAGCGCCATCAGCGTCTTCAGCACGCGCTCCGCCGGCTCGCCCATCGCCTCGGCCGCCTGCAGCCCGATCCGGTCGGCATCGGGATCGTAATCGTAGGCGTGAACGGTGAAGGCGATGCCGGCCTGTTCGAGTGCCTTGGTCGCCCGCGTCGATTTGGACATTCTGGTTTCCGGTGGCGAAGGCCTCTGGTTGCCTCACGGCCGTATTGTGGGTAACAATCTCCAAGTCTACCGATTTCGAGTATCCCGTATCGAGGGTGTTATTTCGCCCGCTTGCACAGATTGGGATCTTTAAATGACCCAGCCGTCTCCAGCATCGCACCGTCAAGCTTTTGGGTCGCTTGTGCTGATTGCCGTCGTCGTCGCTGTCGTGGCCGCTGCGTTCGCCTATACTGCCGGATGGTTCTCGCCCGATCGCCTCACGTCGGCCAAGCTTGTCGAGGCATTCGCCCCTGCGGCCGGGCCGGCACTCGGCCATCGGCGCAATCACGCGAAGGGCATCTGCTTCACGGGCGTGTTCGAAGCCAACGGGAATGGCGTGGAACTCTCGCGGGCTCAGGTCTTTGCCACCGGCCAATATCCGGTTGTCGGTCGGTTTAATTTCAGCACGACCGACCCGAACGCGCCCGATGCAACATCGAGGGTGCGGGGCATGGGTCTCCAGATCTCGACCCCGGACGGCGGCGTGTGGCGTTCCGCCCTGATCGATCCGCCCTTCTTTCCGGTGGCGACCCCGGAGGCGTTCTATGCGCTGCTGCAGGCGTCGGCCAGCAAAGACCCGGATGCGATGAAGACCTTCGCCGCCGCGCATCCGGAGATCGCGGCCTTCGGCGCCTGGGCGGCGAGCGCGCCCTGGACCGCCAGCTACGCGGAGGAGCCTTACAACAGCCTCAACTCCTTCATTTTTGTCGACAATTCCGGCACCGAGCATGTGGTGCGATGGTCGCTCCGGCCGCAGGCGCAGGTCATGCCGATTACCGCGGACGATCTCGCCAAGCTCGGCCCCGATCACCTCGAGCAGGAGATTACGGACCGGGTCGCCAAAGGGCCGCAGCGCTGGACGATGGCGGTGACCGTCGCCAATCCGGGCGATCCGACGGCGGATCCGAGCAAGGCATGGCCGGCGGATCGGCATACCGTCGAAGTCGGCACGCTGGTCGTGCAGCAGATCGAGGCCGAACGGGACGGCCCCTGCCGCGACATCAACTTCGACCCGACGATCCTGCCGAACGGCATCAAGGTATCCGACGATCCGTTTCCGGCCGCGCGCTCGGCCGTTTATGCCAAGTCGTTCGATCTGCGGACTTCGGAAGAGAAAGACTATCCGCGCAGCGACCAGACCACGACGGGGGCCCAGCCATGACTCGCAGGGGCATGACTCGCAGCGGTATGACCGGCGGCTTCACGCAGTTCTCCCTTCTCCAGCGTTTGTTGCACTGGCTTATGGCCGTCTGCATCCTGGCGATGCTGTTCGTCGGGGTTGGCATGGTGTCGACCATCATGCCGAAATACGTACCCCTCCTAGCGACGCATAAGACGCTGGGTATCGCCATCCTCGTGCTGGCGCTGATCCGTATCGGCGTCCGCCTGCGCAGCGGCACGCCGCCTTTGCCCATGGATCTGCCGGAGCCGATGAAACTCGCGGCGTACCTCTCTCACTACGCGCTCTATGCCCTGATGATCGCCATGCCGCTGCTCGGCTGGGGGATGCTGTCGGCCGGCGGTTATCCGGTCGTGCTCCTCGGGAACATAGGCCTCCCCGCTATCCTTCCCCACAGCGACACCCTGCACACGCTGCTGTGGAACGCGCACTTCTACCTCGCCTTCGCCTTCTTCGCGCTGATCCTGCTGCACATCGCAGCGGCACTCTTCCACGCGCTGGTGCGACGGGACGGCGTTTTCGAGAGCATGGCGTCCGTGTCTTCCCGTGACGAGGGCGCTGCCGCGGATTAAATCTCCGTGCGTCAACTCCGTTGACGAAGCAAGGAGCTTGCGAGTGCGCAACCTTCAGACGCATTCGCCTGGGCGCGTGGCTGGGTCATTTCATAAATACTTGGGCCCCAAAACGACCGAGCCGGTCTCGAGGAGCGATTTGAGGTTCGACAGGACCTGCGGCCAGCCGTCCGAGACGGCGGCGATAAACTTGGAACCTTCATGCTCCATGGTGTGGGTCACGGTCAGTTTCACGGCTTCGTCAACGGTCTCGATCTCCATGATGCAGAGTGACCAGCCATCTGCCTTGAGTTCGGGTTTGAACTCGTTGCGCCAGCGAATGCCCAGACGCTTGGAGGGCTCGAAGGCGACGATCTCGCCGGCATCGCACACCTGGCCGTCGGGAAGAACCAGCTTCCACGATCCGCCGACCTTCCAATCCGCCTCGGGGTGGGCGCCGCGCCAATACTGCTGCGCAAATTCCCGGCTTGTCAGTGCCGACCACAAGCGCTCAGGCGTCGTGCGGATATAGGTGACATAGACGAAACTGCTCTTGCCTGCGTTAGTCACGATCTTCTCCTTCGAGTTTGTTCTTCAATGCGGAGAGCGCGGCCAACTGGCGGCGCTCGAATTTCCGAATCCAGCGTTCGGCGATGTCGCTGATCGGAACGGGATTGATGAAATGCAGCTTCTCTCGGCCATGCCGCTGCCGGGAGACGAGATTCGCCGCCTCGAGAATCGTCAGATGTTTGGCGACGGCCTGGCGCGTCATCTCCAGTCCTTCGCAAAGCTCGCCAAGCGTCTGGCCATTCTTCCGGTGCAGCCGATCCAGCAACTGCCGGCGGCTTGCATCTGCCAAAGCGCGAAACACGGCATCCTCATTCATGTGCAATATGTAACCTTCGAGTTGCCTATATATAGGCAACTATATGGTTGCGTGTCAAGCCGAGAAACATCAGCACGATCCGCGCGGTCACGGCGCGGCGCGCTGACATTCTCAATAAATTCGACCCCGACTCCGCTTCGTTGGCGCCCGCCGACAGATCGTATCGGCGGCGCCAGCGCTTACTTGCTCTGGATCAGGCGGCGTAGCGGACGGCGCCACGTTGCGAACGCTCTTGCGCCAGCGCCTGGGGCGGGGCGTGCGCGATCTCCGCGCTGAGCTGCGCTGAAGATCCATCATTCTGTGCCTGCCATGGATTGAACCTGCTGCAGATAACCCAAGATCAGCCGCGTCACCTCCGCGATGAACCGGTCCTGGTCGCCGTTCAGCGCATCGGGTTTGTTGATGACGAACTCATGGGTCAGGGCTTCGACGGTGGTGACGCAGATCGAGGTCGCGGAGTCGAGATCCGTGACCGAGATTTCGTCCCGGCGTCCTTCCAGATAGGCCCGGATCAACAGATAGGTTTCCCGCTGGAGGGCTTCGATCTTCGCCAGCTGGCCCATGCGCGGAACCTGTTCGGCGAAGATGCGGTGCAAGGCGGGATCGACCAGATGGGCGTCGACCGTGGCCCGCACCAATGCGCGCATCGTCGGCGCCAAATCCTGTGACGCCGCGTCCTTGAGCGCCGCGCGCAGCAGTTGGATGACTTCGCGATTGTGCCGCGCGACCAGCGCCGCCACCAGCGCCTCCTTGTTGGGGAAGTACTGGTAGAGCGAGCCGATGCTGACGCCCGCGACCGCGGCGATCCGATTGGTGCTGGCGCGATCGTATCCCTCGCGTATCAGAACGCGAGCGGTCGCATCCAGCAGCGTCCCCACCATCGCCTGGGATCGCTTCTGCGACGCCGATTTCCGCGGGATTGTCCGGATTGCGCGCGCCATGGAGCCTCATTTTCCAATGCGAGTAGACAATGCAAGTCATAGCTCGCAAATTCAGGACCGGCAACGCTCCCCTCGTTTCACGCAAGTCTGAAGGTATCATTATGATCACGCAGCCCTACCGCACCCTGATGCACTACAAGCGCTGGGCGACCAACGGCCTCAATTCGGTCCTGGCCGAAAAGCTCGAAAGCCTGTCCGCCGAGGAACAGGTCCTGGTCCTGCGGCTGCTCGACCACATCCAGGCCGTCGACGAAATCTTCAGCCACAATCTCGAAGCGCGTCCGCACGGTTATCGGGCGCCGCGCTCGGCCGAGCTTCCCTCTTTCGAAGCGGTGGCCGGCAAGGCGCGGGCGATGGGGGACTGGTACGCCGACTATGTCGACGCCCTCACGCCGGAAGCCTTGGAACAGACGGTCTCCTTCGCCTTCGCGAACGGCGAACCCGCGCATATGACGCGTGGCGAGATGCTCCTGCACGTCGCGACCCACGGCGCCGGCCATCGCGGCCAGGTGGCGCTCCTCCTGCAGAAGAACGCGATGCAGCCCTATCCGGACCGCATCACGGATTTCCTGAGAGCCGAGGATGGAGGCGCCCCGCTTTCGAGTTGACGGGCGACAAGCCTTCCATCCGCCATCCGTTATCGTTGGAAATCGGCCATCTCGTAGAATGGCCGGATCTCGATCTCGCTCGGGCCTTTCATGGGATTGGGGCAACGCTTCACCCAGGCGACCGCCTCGTCCATGTCTTTGACCTCCCAGATCCAGAAGCCGGCGATCAGCTCTCTGGGATGCGCGAACGGCCCGTCGATGACCGTCCGGCCGGGCCCGTCGAACGTAACCCGCTTGGCGTGCGAGGAGGGCTTCAAGCCGTCGCCGTCGCGCATGATGCCCGCCTTCTGCAGTTCCTCGTTGAACTTGCCCATGGCCGCCATCATCGCCATGGTCTCGGCATCGCGGACAAAGCCCTTCTCGCTGTCCTCGGTCGCCTTCACGATCACCATCACACGCATCTTCTGTCTCCTTGGTTTAGGCCGGATTATCCGGCCTTACATGGAAGCGTCGAACGGGGATCGCGAGAATCGACACCGAATCTCTACCTCCCTCCACCAAGATTGGGGGAGGGCCCCGCGGACGAATGTCCGCATTCGCGGACTAGGGAGGGGGTTGATGCGGCCTGAGCGCATCATGGCGCACACAGAAGAAAATCCAGCGCACCGATCTCGGGGGATGTCGGGGAGGCGCCGATACGGCGCTCATCTCCCACTATCATTGTCTAACCCGGATGGGGGCTTGCGGCAAGCGGGGCGTCTCCGCTTATGAAACCGCCCTCGATTGCGCCGCCAGAGGGAGACCAAGCCGATGCCATCCCCAGAGACACCATCCACCGACAGCAAAACCCCGCAACTTTTCTACCACGGCACGCGGGCCGATCTGAAACCGGGAGACCGGATCGTCACCGGCCACAAATCCAATTTCGGTAACGGAAAGCCGCTCTCCTGGGTCTACTTCACCGCCACGCTGGACGCCGCCACATGGGGCGCCGAACTGGCCGCCGGCGGCGGGCGGGGGCGGATCTACATCGTGGAGCCGACCGGCCCCTTCGTGGACGATCCCAACCTCACCGACAAGAAATTCCCCGGCAACCCGACGCAATCCTACCGCTCACGCGACCCGCTCCGGGTGATCGGAGAGGTCACGGAATGGCAAGGCCATTCGCCCGAGCGCCTGCAGCAGATGAAGGACAATGTCGCGCGGCTGAAGGCGGAGGGCGCGGAGATCATCGACTGATACATCTCCCCGCCACCGGCGGAATGCACCGTCACACGCGCC
>DASYDA010000302.1:0-3754 GCA_036499865.1 Dongiaceae bacterium
ACGATCATCGGCCGGCCGGCGATATCGGCCAGCGGCTTGTTGGGGAGACGGGTCGAGGCCATGCGGGCTGGAATGAGGACGATTGGATTCATCGAATAGGATTCGTTGGGGAGGAATTCACACGCGGTTCCATCTGCCAGATCATCGCCACCCCCGGGCGCCGAACGGGGCGCGACATTATGCCGCTAAACCCTGGAATAACAGCCTTGGAAACAGATTTGAATCCCTCATAAACCTCCTGCCGAACATTGGACAGGGGAAACGGAAGCGGTTAAATTCCGCGCCGGCTTTAGCCTGCCGAAATTTCGACCATCCGGCGCATGGGTCCGCCCCATGCAGCCGACTGCGCCACGAGGGGTTGCCTGCATGTCTTTGGAAGCCAACAAAATCGCCGCCGCTATCCTGGTGGGCGGAATGCTGACACTGAGTGTCGGGCTCGTCTCCAACATGATTTACGAGTCGCATGAAGGCGAAGCCGGTGGAGCGGCCAAGGCGGCGCCGGCGGAACAGCCGGTGGTGATCGCGCCGGTGAGCGGGCTCCTGGCCAAGGCGGATGTCAGCAAGGGCGCTGAGATTTCCAAGAAATGCGCGGTCTGCCACACCTTCGCCAAGGGTGAGCCGGCCAAGGTCGGCCCGAACCTCTGGGGCATCGTCGGCAACAAGCACGCCCACATGGAGGGCTTCGCTTATTCCGATGCCATCAAGGGCATGTCCGACAAGATCTGGAATTACGAAGAGATCAACCATTTCATCACCAACCCCAAGCATTACGCCCCGGGCACCAAGATGACCTTTCCCGGCCTGCCCAAGGTCGAGGACCGCGCCAATCTGATCGCCTGGCTGCGCACCCAGGCCGACACCCCGGTGCCGCTGCCCAGCGACGCCGATATCAAGGCCGCGGAAGACGCGGCCAAGAAGCAGCAGGCCGCGGCGGCTCCGGCCGCTCCGGCAGCCGCCGCACAACAACCCGAGGCTGCGGCGCCGGCCGCCGCCGCGCCGCCTGAGGACGCGACCAAGCTGATCGCCGCCGCCGATCCGGCAAAGGGCGAGCAGATCTCCTCGAAGTGCAAGGCTTGCCATGACTTCACCAAGGGCGGGCCGAACAAGATCGGCCCCAACCTCTGGGGCGTGATCGGCGACCCCACCGCGCATAAGCCGGACTTCAACTATTCGGATGCGATTAAGGGCCTGAACTCGACCTGGACCTTCGCCGCTCTGGATAAATTCCTGACCAGCCCCCGGGCCTATGCGCCGGGCACCAAGATGACCTTCCCGGGCCTGCCGAAGGCTGCCGACCGGGCGGCCGTGCTGCGCTGGCTCAGGGATCAGAGCGACAACCCGGTTCCGCTGCCCCAGTGAGTCATGAGGGCGTGAGCATTCGTCCGGAGTTTGTCGACCTCGCGCGCCGGCTGACCCAAGTCAGCCGGCCGATCCTCCGCCGCTATTACCGGCAGAAGCTCGACATCATCAGCAAGGCCGATGAAAGCCCGGTCACTCAGGCCGACAAGGAATGCGAATCGGCCCTGCGGGAGACGATCGCCGCCACCTTCCCCGATCACGGCATCATCGGCGAGGAATACGGCTCGGAACGCGCCGATGCCGAATATGTCTGGGTGCTCGATCCTTTGGACGGCACCCGCAGTTTCGTGACCGGCCGGCCGATGTTCGGCACACTGATCGCGCTCAATCGCGGCGGCAAGCCGGTCCTCGGCGTGATCGACATGCCGATCCTGGACGATCTGTGGCTGGGCATCGCGGGCCAGCCCAGCACGCTCAACGGCAAGCCGATCAAGAGCCGGGCATGCGCCGCGCTGGCCGAGGCCTATCTCTCGACCATCTCGCCCCAGGCCTTCGACGCCGCGACCTTCCCGCGCTTCGAGAAGCTCCGGGTTCAGGCCAAATCCACCAGCTATGGCGGCGATTGCTATCAATACGGCATGGTGGCCACCGGCTTCATCGACCTCGTGGTGGAGCGCGGCCTCGGCATTTACGACTATCTCGCTTTGGTGCCGGTGATCGAAGGCGCGGGCGGTGTCATTGCCGACTGGCAGGGCAAGGCCCTGACCATGGCCTCCCAAGGCGAAGTGATTGCCGCCGGCGATCGCCGGATGCTGGACGCCGCCGTCCACGTGCTCAACGGCTGATCCTCACGGATTTTCGTTCCGGCGCACACTTTCCCTCGGACCACCCACTCCGCTAGGATGGCCCCAATCTGCCGCTAAGGCGGTGAACCGGCTTGGGAAATGGCATGAAATCATCGCTCTACGGCATCCTCTTCGCCGCCGCCTTGGCATTGTTCTCGGCTGGCCCAGCGACAGCCCAGGACGTGAAGCCGGTCCCCGCCATCGCCATGCATGGCGATCCCAAATACCCGCCGGATTTCAAGCATCTCGATTACGTCAATCCCGACGCGCCCAAGGGCGGCAGCGTGGTTTACAGTGCGGTCGGCAGCTTCGACAGTTTCAATCCTTACACCATCCAGGGTAACCCAGGGCCCGGCGCCAGCTATGAGACGCTGACGGCGAGCACGGCGGACGAGCCGTTCAGCCAATACGGCTTGATCGCCGAGACCATGGAGGTGCCGGAGGACCGCTCCTGGGTGATCTTCAACCTCAGGAAGGAAGCGCGCTGGCATGACGGACAACCGATCACCGCCGATGATGTGGTCTTCACCTTTGACCTGCTGAAGGACAAGGGGCCGCCCTTCTATCAGAGCTACTTCGCCAGCGTCGCCAAGGCGGAGAAGCTCGGGGACCTCCGCGTCAAGTTCACCTTCGTGCGCGGCGACAATCAGGAGCTGCCGCTGATTATCGGCCAGATGCCGGTGCTGCCGCAGCATCTCTGGAAGGCCCGCGATATCCAGGCGCCCACCCTCGACATCCCCGACGGCAGCGGCCCCTACAAGCTCGAAAGTTATCAGGCGGGACGGTCGATCACGTTGAAACGCGTTCCCGATTATTGGGGCAAGGATCTGCCGATCAATGTCGGCCAGAACAATTTCGACACCATCCGCTACGACTATTACCGCGACCAGACCGTCGCGCTCGAAGCCTTCAAGGCCGGCGCCTTCGACATCAACATCGAGAGCAGCGCCAAGAACTGGGCGACCGCCTACAACATTCCGGCGGTGAAAGACGGCCGCATCACCATGGAGAAGTTTCCGACCGAAGGCCGGAACCTGATGCAGGGCTACGTCTTCAATCTGCGCAAGCCGATCTTCCAGGACCGCAAGGTGCGCGAGGCCCTGCAATATGCCTTCGATTTCGAATGGAGCAACAAGGCGCTGTTCTACGGCCAGTATGTGCGGATCCGCAGCTATTTCGGACCGTCTGAACTGGGCGCCACCGGCCTGCCCTCGCCGGAGGAGTTGAAGATCCTCGAACCCTATCGCGGCAGGATCCCCGACGAGGTCTTCACCCAGGAATACAACCCGCCGAAGAGCGACGGCTCCGGCGACGATCGCGCCAATCTGGAGATTGCCAGCAAGATGCTCGACGATGACGGCTGGAAGATCGTGAACGGCGTGCGCACCAAGGACGGCCAGACCCTGGATTTCGAGATCCTGCTCGACCAGGAAACCTTCGAGCGCGTCACCCAGCCCTTCATCCAGAATCTGGCGCAGATCGGCGTCAAGGCGCATATGCGCACCATCGATCCCGCGCAATACCAGAAACGGATGGATCAGTTCGACTATGACGTGACGGTCAACCTCGTCGCGGAATCGCTGTCGCCCGGGAATGAGCAGCGGGATTTC
>DASYDA010000303.1:0-2962 GCA_036499865.1 Dongiaceae bacterium
ATCTTCGAGCGGGCGGGTGATCAATGCGTGCATCGAATCCTCAAATCCCCGATTTGGCCCCGATTCGGACTACCAAAAGCAGTCAATTCAAGCCTAAGCCAGGAAGCCCGGCCCCGCCAGCGACTTCAATCTCTGGCCCACGGCGAAGCCCAGCGCCACGGCACTTTCCCGAGTCGCCGCGCCGCGATCTTCCGCGCGATGGGCCGCGCTGCCATCCGGCAATGCGATCAAGGCCCGCAGCCACAACGTATCCCCTTGCAATTCCGCATAAGCGGCGATCGGCGTGCGGCACGACCCGTCCAATTCGGCGAGGCAGGCGCGTTCCGCCGCGACCGCGATCGAAGTCGCCGGATGGTCGAGCGGTTCCACCAGGCGGCGGGCTCTTTCGTTGTCGGTTCGGATTTCGATTCCGATCGCGCCCTGCGCCACGGCGGGCAGCATTTCTTCCGGCGAGAGGATTGCCGTTACCGCATCCATCCGTCTCAAGCGCTTCAGCCCGGCCAGAGCCAGCAGCGTACCGGCGGCCTCGCCCTGGGCAAGCTTGGCGAGGCGGGTTCCGACATTGCCGCGCAACGGCATCACCTTGAGGTCGCGCCGGAGGGCCAGCACTTGTGCCTGCCGTCGCAGCGAGGCCGTTCCGACGATGGCGCCTTCCGGAAGAGCCTGGATGCTGGCCGCGACCGGGGACACCCAGGCGTCGCGCGGATCCTCGCGCTCCAGCAAGGCCGCGATCTCCATGCCGTCCGGAAGAACCGTCGGCATATCCTTCATGGAATGGACCGCGAGATCGATCCGGCCCTCCAGCAGGGCCTCCTCGATCTCCTTGGTGAACAGACCCTTGCCGCCGATCTCGTTCAGCGTGCGGTCCTGCACCTTGTCGCCGGTGGTCTTGATGGGGACGATCTCGCAGGCCAACTCCGGATGCGCGGACAGCAAGGCCCGGCTGACCATTTCCGCCTGGATCAACGCCAGGGGACTGCCGCGCGTGCCGACGCGGACGATCCCGGTCTGACGAGACCCGGTCTGGCTGGATGCGGTCTGGTTGAACCCTGTTCCGGAAACCGCCATAACTGCTCCGCCGATCCTCCCGGGTTTGGTGGCGCCGTTCTTGTAGCCGGGCCGGGCGACGGATTGCAACCTTGCCGGAGGAACCTGGCAAATACCTGAATGATTGAGACAATTAAGGCAGATTCTACGGCGGAAATATGATTGTTCTCGGTATCGAATCGAGCTGCGACGAAACGGCGGCGGCGGTGGTCGATGACCGGCGCCGCGTGCTGGGTGAAACGCTCTTTTCCCAACTCGATGCGCATCGGGTCTATGGCGGCGTGGTGCCCGAAGTGGCGGCGCGCGCCCATCTGGAGCATCTGGCGCCGCTGATTTCGGAAACCATGCGTAAGGCCGGGATCGGTTTTGCCGATCTCGACGGCATCGCCGCCACCGCCGGGCCGGGTTTGATCGGCGGCGTCATCGTCGGCGTGACCATGGCGAAAGCGATCGCCGCCGCCCATGGCAAGCCCTTCATCGCGGTCAATCATCTGGAAGGCCATGCCTTGAGCGCCCGGCTCAGCGATGATGTGCCGTTTCCCTTCCTGCTGCTGCTGGTCTCCGGCGGGCATTGCCAGCTTCTGGTGGTGGAGGGGGTCGGCCGCTACCGCCGCCTCGGCGCCACCATCGACGACGCCGCCGGCGAGGCCTTCGACAAGGCGGCGAAGCTGCTGGGCCTTGGCTATCCCGGCGGCCCCGCCATCGAGCGCGCGGCGAAGCAGGCGGGCAATCCTGTCGCCAACCTGCCGCGGCCGATGCTGGGTCGGCCAGATTGCAATTTCTCCTTCAGCGGTTTGAAGACGGCGCTCCGTCAACGTGTCGAAGCGCTGCGGAAAGAAGGTCCGCTCGACGACGCGATGGTCGCCGATCTCGCCGCGGGTTTTGAACAGGCCGTGGTCGCGTCCATCGCCGATCGCACCAAACGGGCGATTATTCTCGCGCGGGAACAGGCGCCGGGATTGAGCGCGCTGGTGGTTGCCGGCGGTGTCGCCGCCAATACGCGCTTGCGCCAAGGCCTTACGGAAACCGCCGCCAAAGCCGGCCTGCCGCTGGTGGCGCCGCCGATCCCGCTTTGCACCGACAATGCCGCGATGATCGCCTGGGCGGGGCTGGAACATCTGCGGCGCGGTGAGATCGACGGTTTGGATTTCGCGCCCCGTCCGCGCTGGCCGCTGGATTCCGAAGCGCCCGCGCTGCGCGGCGCCGGGGTGAAGGCGTGACGCGAATTCACACTCGCTCGTCATCCCCGGGCTTGGCTCGGGGATCCACGCCTTTCGTCGCGAAAAAGACAAGGCGTGGATGGCCGGACCAAGTCCGGCCATGACGGATAAATTGAGTCAGCAACGTTCAATCGAGGAGACACACATGCAATTCATGGCCTATTGCCTGGACAAGCCCGGCGCGCTCAACGTCCGGATGGAGAACCGTCCGAAGCATGCGGAATACCTGACCGCCAATAATGACAAGCTGCTGTTCGGCGGGCCCTTGCTCGATGCCCAGGAGCAGATGATCGGCAGCCTGCTGGTGGTCGAAGTGCCCGACCGCGCCGCCATGGATGCCTTCCTCGCCGGCGATCCCTATGCCAAAGCGGGGCTGTTCCAGTCCGTCACCGTGCATGCGACCCGCAAGTCCTTCCCGAAAGCCTGAGGCATCCCATGCAATACTGGCTGATGAAATCCGAGCCTTCCGCCTATTCCTGGGACCAGTTGGTGAAGGACGGCAAGACCTTCTGGAGCGGGGTGCGCAATTACCAGGCCTCCAACAACCTGAAGGCCATGAAGAAGGGTGACCACGCCTTTTTCTATCATTCCAATGAGGGCCTGGCGGTGGTCGGCATCTGCGAGATCGCCAAGGAATATTACCCGGATCATACCGACAAGGCCGGCAAGTTCGGCATGGTGGATGTGAAGCCGGT
>DASYDA010000304.1:0-2607 GCA_036499865.1 Dongiaceae bacterium
GCCGTGCTGCTCGGCCCAGCGCACATACATGCGCAGCAGCATCTGCGCCCAATCCTGGGCCTCGGTGCCGCCGGCGCCGGCATGGACTTCGAGATAGCAATCGTTGGCATCGGCTTCGCCCGAAAGCAGGGATTCGAGCTCGCGCTTGGCGGCGATGGCCTTCAGATCGGCGAGCTGGCGCTGCGCCTCATCGATGGAGTCGTTGTCGCCCTCCGCCTCGCCGAGCTCGGCCAGGACCAGCGCGTCGTCGAGTCCGCGTTCCAGGTTGCGATAGGAATCGAGAGCGGTGCTGAGATGCGTCCGCTCGCGCATGATCTTCTGCGCCTTCTCGGGTTTTTCCCAGAGAGTGGGGTCTTCGGCGAGCGTGTTCAGTTCGTCGATGCGACGAAGAGCGTTATCCCAGTCAAAGATGCCTCCTCAGGAGGGCAAGTGAGGATCGAATCTCACTCGCCGCCGCCTCGATTTCAGCGCGCATGGCCGTTTATTCCAACAGGTCGTTCCAGAAAATCGGCCGGAACATGCGGGAAAGCATGCTTGCCGTCAATAAAGACCTTGAGAGGAGTCCTGGCTCGGGGCCGGCTGCGGCTCGACACTGGTCTGCGCCGGAGGCGCGTTGTTCGGAGCCGGCGCGTCACCGGGCACGGTTGCCTGTGACGGTGCGGCGTTGTCGTTGGCTGCCGGCGCAGTGTTGAGCTGGTTCACGGAAGACGGCGGTGGCGCGCCCGGTCCGCCATTGGACCCGGTGATCGGCTGATCCATGGTCCCCGGCTGCGGCGTCAAGGTGCCCGGCGCCTGATAGTTGGCCTGGGGCACGCCCGGTTGCGGGCTGGTGTCCAGAATGCTGGTCGAATTCTCCGGCGCCGCGTCCTGGTCATCTCCCTGACCCAAGGGGATGACTGAGCCATAACCGGCATCGTGGCCGTAATCGCTGGTCCCCTCGACGATCTGCTGGGTCTGACCATTGGGTTCGGTCCCCGGGCGGAACGCCTCCCAGATCACCTTTTCGTCTCCAGGTTGCGCCCGCTGGCCCGTCATATAGTTCACGCGCACGAGGCGAATGCCCGGCGGAACTCGGAACGGCGTCGCCGGCGCGTTCTTCAGCGCGCCCATCATGAAGTCGCGGAACACCGGCGCGGAGATCGTGCCGCCGGTCGCCCGCTTGCCCAGCGAGACCGGCTGGTCGTAACCGATATAGAGCCCGGCCGCGAGATCGGGCGAGAAGCCGACAAACCAGACATCGCGGCTTTCATTGGTGGTACCGGTCTTACCTGCCAGCGGCTTGCCGACGGCTTTAACCGCGCTTCCGGTGCCGCGCTGCACGACACCTTCCATCATGGAGACCATCTGATAGGCGATGGCGGGGTCCAGCACCTGCTGACGGTCGTCCGGCAGTTCCGGCGGCGGTTGGCCGTCATAGGCCGTGACTTGGCAACCTTCGCATTTGCGCTGGTCGTGGCGATAAAGAGTCCAACCCTGGCCGTCCTGCACGCGGTCGATGAAAGTTGGCTCGATCTTCTTGCCGCCGTTCACGATCTCCGAATAGGCGGAGACCATGCGCAGCACGGTGGTCTCGCCGGCGCCGATCGACATGGCCAGCGTCTGCTGCATGTTGTCGATGACGCCGAGGCGGCCCGCCATCTCTGCGACCTTGGCCATGCCGATGGTCTGCGCGACGCGGATGGTCATGAGGTTGCGGGAATCTTCCAGGCCGCGCCGCATGGTCGCTGGCCCGAAGAATTCCTGCTCGAAGTTCTCAGGCCGCCAGGGCGGCAGACCCGGTCCCTGGTCGATCACCATCGGCGCATCGAGGATGATGGTCGAAGGCGTGAAGCCGGATTCCAGCGCCGAGAGATAGACGATCGGCTTGAAGGAGGAACCGGGCTGGCGCATCGCCTGGGTGGCGCGATTGAATTCGCTCTGCTGATAGGACCAGCCGCCGGTCATGGCGAGCACGCGGCCGGTATGGGGATCCATCGCCACCAAAGCGCCACTCACCTGCGGCACCTGGCGCAGCGCATAGGAGTTCGCCGGATAGGCCTTATTGTCCTTGTCGGCTTTCACCGCCTCGACGGCAACGATATCGCCGGGATTGAGCACGTCGTCGCCGCTCTTGATGGCGGGGCCGCGGCTGCCATCGGACATCGCCTTGCGGGCCCAGAGGAGCTCGGCCAACGGGATGCCTCCTTCGCTGCCGTCCCGCAGGCCGATCTTGGCACCCGTCTTATCGGCGGAGAGCACGATCGCCGGCTGCCACTCGTAGAGCCAGGGCATGGAAGGCAGAGACGCGACGTCGGTCTTCCAATTGTCGGTGAGCGCGATGTGCTTCAACGGCCCCCGATAGCCGCGGGTGCGGTCATAAGAAGCGAGGCCGTTGCGGAGCGAGAGATCGGCGATTTCCTGAAGCCTGGGATTGACCGTCGAGCGGACGGTGAGGCCCTTCTTGTAGAGTGCGTCCTCGCCGAAGCGCTGCGCCAGCTCGCGGCGGACTTCCTCGGCGAAATAATCGGCGGTCACCCGCTCGGTCTCGGAGCGATCGACCTGCTGCAGAGGCTCGGCCTTGGCCGCGGTGGCTTCTTCCGCCGTGATGTGGCCGTCTTCCAGCATGCG
>DASYDA010000305.1:0-2379 GCA_036499865.1 Dongiaceae bacterium
CGGTCGCCGATTTTGAATCCGCGCACCTCCTGGCCCATATCGACGATCTCGCCCACATATTCATGGCCGACATGCATGCCGACGGGAATGGTCTTCGCCGCCCATTCGTCCCATTTCCAGATATGGATATCGGTGCCGCAGATCGCGGTCTTGGCGATCTTGATCAGCACGTCGTTATGCCCGACCTCCGGCTCTTTCACCTCGGCGAGGATGAGCCCCGGCCCGGCCTCGGCTTTGACGAGCGCTTTCATGGTCTGTGCCTCATGTTGGGTAGGGGCTTGCCGGTGAGAGTCATCGACCCCTCACCCTGTCCATCTCCCTCAAGGGGAGAGGGGTCGATGACTCTCTCAGGCTCCTCACCGGATCACCCCCATCTGCCGGCCGATTTTGGCGAAGGCGGCGACGGCGCGATCGATGTCTTCGGGCGAATGGGCGGCGCTCATCTGGGTGCGGATGCGGGCCTGGCCTTTCGGCACCACCGGGAAGCTGAAGCCGATCACATAGATGCCTTCCTTCAACAAGGCATCCGCCATTCCGGTGGCGAGCCTGGCCTCGCCCAGCATCACCGGGATGATCGGGTGGCCTTTTCCGGCCAATTTGAAACCCAGTTTCTCCATCTCGCTCCGGAAGCGCTCGCCGTTGGCGGCCAGCTTCCCGCGCAACACGGCGCCTTCCGCCGATTGCAGCAGGTCCAGGACCCGGAGCGAAGCCGCGACGATGGCCGGCGCGAGGCTGTTGGAGAAGAGATAGGGACGCGAACGCTGCCGCAACAGGTCGATCGCCGGCTTTTTGCCCGCAATATACCCACCGGAAGCCCCGCCCAGGGCCTTGCCGAGCGTACCGGTATAGAGATCCACCCGGTCGGCCACCCCGCAAAGCTCCGGCGAGCCCCGACCGGTCGCCCCGACGAAGCCGACCGCATGGGAATCGTCCACCATGACGATGGCTTGGTATCTGGCCGCGAGATCGCAGACGGATTTCAGGTCGGCGATGATGCCGTCCATGGAGAAGACGCCGTCCGTGGCGATCATCTTGAACCGCGCGCCGGCCGCGTCCGCCGCCTGAAGCTGCTTTTCCAGATCCGCCATGTCGTTATTGGCGTAGCGGAAGCGCTTCGC
This sequence comes from Dongiaceae bacterium, assembly GCA_036499865.1. GTDB lineage: Bacteria > Pseudomonadota > Alphaproteobacteria > Dongiales > Dongiaceae > Dongia. The sequence continues at coordinate 1,119 of DASYDA010000305.1, forward strand.
CTTGCAGAGCCGGACCCCGTCGATGATGCTGGCATGGTTCAGGGCATCGCTGATGACGGCGTCTTCCTCGCCGAGCAGGGTCTCGAACAACCCGCCATTGGCGTCGAAGCAGCTCGAATAGAGGATGGAATCCTCGGTGCCGAGGAACCGGCTCAAGGCGGCTTCCAGGTCCTTGTGCAGCGTCTGGGTGCCGCAGATGAAGCGCACCGAGGCCATGCCGAAGCCGTGTTCGTCCAGGCCCTTTTGCGCCGCCTCGATCAACCGCGCATCGTCCGCCAGGCCCAGATAGTTGTTGGCGCAGAAGTTCAGGACCTTGCTGCCGTCCTTAAGCGCGATATGGGAATCCTGCGGCGTCGCGATCTGCCGCTCGGCCTTCCAGAAGCCGTCGGCGCGGATGCCGTCCAAAGTGGCTTGGACATGATCGAGAAAGGACAAGGACATGAGAACCCGGGGGGTTGAAACGCACCGGATCATTGATCCGCCTTTCCAGAGCCGGCGCAAATGATTTTTCCACAGGCAGCTTGCCGCAGATTGCACACGAGATTGCCCCGTGACAGGCCGGTCCGGCGCTGCTAAGTCTCCGGCCATGCAGAAACCGACCAGAATCGCGCCCTCGATTCTGTCCGCCGACTTCGCCCGACTCGGCGCGGAAGTGGCGGCGATTTCCGACGCCGGTGCGGATTACATTCATGTGGACGTCATGGATGGACATTTCGTGCCCAATCTCACCATCGGCCCGGCCGTGGTGAAGGCGCTGCGACCGCATAGCAAAAAGCCTTTCGACGTCCATCTGATGATCTCCCCGGTCGATCCCTTCGTGCCGGAATTCGCGGCGGCCGGCGCCGACATCATCACCTTCCATCCGGAAGCCGGACCGCATGCCCATCGCACCCTGCAGCTCATCAAATCCCTGGGCAAGAAAGCGGGCGTTTCGCTCAATCCGGCGACGCCGATCGATATTCTGGATCATCTGCTGCCCGACCTCGATCTCGTGCTGGTGATGAGCGTCAATCCCGGCTTCGGCGGACAGAAATTCATTCCCACGGCGCTGGAGAAGATCGCCGCCTTGCGCCGGCGCATCGATGCGGTTTCCGAGAGCCAGAACGGCCGGCCGATCGATCTCGAGGTCGATGGCGGCATCACGGCGGAAACCGCGCCGGCCGCCATCCAGGCGGGCGCCGACGTGCTGGTGGCGGGAACCGCCAGTTTCCAGGGCGGGCCCGCGCGCTACGCCCAGAATATCGCGCAATTGCGTCCATAG
>DASYDA010000306.1:0-6751 GCA_036499865.1 Dongiaceae bacterium
GGCGGCGCCGACATCGCCCGCATCAAGGAATTCAAGGAGCGCCGCTCCGAGGCCCTTGAGACGCTGCGTGTTCAGGAGCGTTCGGTCGAGCAGGATGTCCGCAGTTCCTGGGCGGCGCGCCAGACGCAGGACGATCGCATCGCCTTGCTGCAGAAGCAGGTGGAGGCCGATCAGCAGACCTATAGCGGCTATGTGCAGCAGTTCGACATCGGCCAGCGCGGCCTGCTCGACGTGCTCGATGCCGCCAACGAGCTGTTCATCTCCAAGGATCAGCTGATCCAGGCGCAGAACGAAGAGCTCTTCTCGATGTTCCGGATCTTGGCCTCGCAGGGCCAACTCGTCGAATCGGCGGGCCTCGCTTATCCGGTGGAAGGCACTGTCGGCCCGATCGGCGAAGAATCCCAGGACGGCAAGAAGACCATGAACTGATCTCCGGCCCGTCCGGACCCAGTCTCAAGTGTGACCAGCCGCCGCCTCGAGAAGATCTCGGGGCGGCGGTTTTCATTTGGGCTTCACACCGATTTAGGCGCCAGGCCGATTTGGACCTCAGGCCGACACGATAGGAAATCCACAAAGTAGGAAAACGACACGATAGAAGACCGACAAAATAGGTACGCGGCCATCGGAATTGCGATTCGGAGTCGGTTGCCGATTCATGGGAGAATATGGAGGCCCGGGCCGGAATCGAACCGACATCAAAGGATTTGCAGTCCTCTGCATAACCACTCTGCCACCGGGCCGGTGGAGGGACCGCACGTATAAGGCCAGCTTGCCGCGGAATCAAGCCGATCGGAGCTTCGTTTTTCCGTCTGTCGCAGGTCCGATCGGATGCCGGCAGCCGGCCTGGAGGCGGTTCTCGATCGGCATGGTTGGTTAAAGGTGATCTGCAGAAAGATTGTCTGGGCGACGCCCACCGATTATAACCAGCGCAATCGACATTCAATTTCGACTTCGAGGGCAGTCTCTCATGGATTACGCCGCCGCCCGGCAGCATATGATCGACAGTCAGGTTCGGACCAACAAGGTGACCGACTCTGCGGTGATCTCCGCATTTGCGTCGGTGCCGCGCGAACGGTTCGTTGCCGAAGCCTATCGTAAACTGGCCTATATCGACCGCCCGATCCCCATCGGCGCCGGACGACGCATGCCGGAGCCGATGGTCCTGGCGCGCCTGCTTCAATCGGCACAGCCGAAGCCCGGCGACAGCGCCCTGGTTGTCGGGGCGGGGACCGGCTACAGCGCCGCCGTCATCGCGCGGCTGGTCGGCCGCGTCGTGGCGCTGGAATCTGACGCCAAGCTGGCGGCCGATGCGCGCGCCGCCCTCGCGGGCTTCGACGTCAAGAACGTGACGGTGGTCGAAGGAACCCTGACCGCGGGCCGGGCCGCCGACGCGCCCTACAACCTCATCCTCATCGACGGCTCCGTGGAAGTTGTGCCGGAGGCTCTGACCGCGCAGCTTGCCGAATTCGGGCAACTCGCGACTGTGGTGGTCGATCGTGGCGTTGGGCGCGGCACGCTGTTCCTGAAGGCCGACGGCGTGATATCGCAACGTGCCGTATTCGATGCCGATGCGGAACCATTGCCGGGTTTCGCGGCACCGCAACGCTTCGTATTCTGAACTCTGAATGCGCTGATCCGGTTTCCAATCCGGATCGTTTTTAATGTTTCTCGGTTCTGGCTCTTGCCGGAACCGCTCAGGATGACAAAATGCGACGGAATATCCACGATGACGACGTGTCGGGCGGGCGGGGGAAGATGACAGGATCGAAATGGAACGAGACGACGTCACGCAGGCTTCTGCTGGCGGCGGCTTCCATGGTCGGACTTCTGACCGGGCTGAGCTTCGGGAATTCGACGGCGCAAGCGATCGGGCTCAACGATGCCTTGGCGCAGGCCTATCTGGGCAATCCCACGCTGGATGCCGCGCGCGCCCAGTTGCGGGCGACCGACGAAGGCGTGCCCCAGGCGCTGAGCGGCTGGCGGCCGACGGTATCCGCGCAGGTGACCGCTGGCCCGACCTGGACCCATAACGGAACCAAGGCGACCGGAAGCGAAACGGTCAGCAATCGGAACCAGCAGTTTTTTCCCCAGACCTACAGCCTCACCGTGACGCAGCCGATCTTCAGCGGCTTCGGCACGGTCTCCAGCACGAAGGCGGCGGAGAATCGCGTTCGCGCCGGGCGCGCGCAATTGCTGGATTCCGAGCGCCAGGTCCTGCTGCAGGCTGTGCAGGCCTATATGGCTGTCGTCACGGACCAATCGGTCCTGGCGCTGCGGCAGAACAATGTGAAGGTGCTTGCCGCGGAATTGCAGGCGACCCAGGACCGGTTCCAAGCTGGCGAGGTGACCAAGACCGACGTCGCCCAGGCGGAAGCGCGGCTTCAAGGTGCGATCGCCGACCAGACCTCCGCCGAAGGCGATCTCATCGCCGCGCGATCGGTCTATCGCCAGGTGATCGGGCAGGAGCCCGTACAACTGACAATGCCGCCGCCGCCGCCCAACATACCGGCGCATGAGGAAGAGGCGCTCAACCTCGCGCAGCAATCGCCTTTGGTGATCGAGGCGCAATACAGCGTGGACGCCGCCAAGAACGACATCGACACCGAATTCTCCCAGCTGCTTCCCTCGGTGAGCCTGCAGGGCTCGCTCGACCGAACCGCGGAATCCACCAGCTCGCATCAAGAGGAAAACGCAGGGACCATTCTCGGCGTGTTGTCGGTGCCGCTTTACCAAGCCGGCGCTCCGGATTCCCGTGTGCGTCAGGCGAAGCAGCTCTATCAACAGGTTCGCAAGCAGCTCGATGAGATTCGCCGCGAGGCCGATCAGCAGGTGGTTGCCGCCTGGCAGGCGCTGGAAACCGCGCAGGCGCAGATCACGTCGTTCGAGGAGCAGGTGCGTTCCACGGCCATCGCCCTCGACGGCGTGCGGCAGGAACAGTCGGTGGGCGCGCGTACCGTACTCGATGTCCTCGATGCCGAGCAGGAATCGCTCAACGCGCAGGTCAGTCTCGTCACCGCGCAGACCAATCTCGTCACTGCGCGCTATCAAGTGTTGAATGCGGTGGGACGCCTGACCGCGAAGGATCTGGCGCTCAACGTGCCGGTCTACGATCCGACCAAGCACTACGGCGACGTGCGCAACAAGATCTGGGGTACCGGTCCCGCGGTGCAGTAGCCGCGAGTCGCGGCACCTCCTAGCCCCTCAGACCCGCGCAATATGTAGTGGAATCGCGGGCTTTGCTCGCCATTCCTTGAGTAATCTCTGGAGAATCGTTAATATGTCAACGCTGAAGAAGCGGCTTTTGGCGTGCCTTTTAGGCGCCTGAGTCGGGTGTTACGCCTGAGTCGGGCGGCTGAGTCACCGATTCGGGCTGGGGAAACGGGAATGACCGAAGGCAAGACCACCCAAGAACCGACGATGGAGGAAATTCTCGCCTCCATCCGGCGCATCATCTCTGAGGACGGCAGCGACAAAGCCGCGGCACCCGCTGAAGAAACCCCTCATAACGGCGCGGCTGTGCCGGCCGTTGCGCCCGTCGACGAAGAGGATGACGACCTGGTCCTCACCGATATGGTGGTGGGCGACGATACGGTGATGGCGCTCGAGGAAGAGCCCGTGGCGCCGACGCCCATGCCGGAGCCCGTTCCGGAGCCTGAGCCCGAGCTTGAGCCCGATCTCGTGCTCGACGAGATGGAGAACGAGCCGAAGCCCGAACCGATCGTCGCGCCGCCGCCAATTCCGGAACCGGTGCGTGCTGCGCCTCCGCCACCACCACCGCCTTCACCGCCGCCTGCGCCTCGGGCGGAACCGATGCGTGCCGCACCGCCACCGCCGCCACCGGCTCAGCCATCGCCACCGCCCCGTCCTGAAATCAATCCGGAGCCAGATTCGATGGAAACCGAACTCGTCTCGCCGGATGTCGCGGCAGCGTCCGTGGCCAGCATGGCGCAGCTTGTCGCGCAGAAGGCGCAGCAGGCCGCCGAACAGCACGGCGGCGACGGATTGCTGGTGGAGACCCTGGTAAGGCAGGCCGTGGAACCGATGCTGCGCGACTGGCTGGATGTCCATCTTCAGGGCATCGTCGAGAAGCTGGTGCGGCGCGAAGTCGAGCGCATCGCACGCCGCGCCGAACTCGGTTGATCCGGCGCCGGCGGGGGATTTGACCTCCGCCGCTCAGCCGCTATAACCAAGCCCGGAAATCACTGAATTCGCGGGATTTGCGGCGATGCTGGAGAAAACCTTCCGGCCCGATGAGGTCGAGAAGCGCCATTACGAGGCCTGGGAAAAGTCCGGGGCGTTCGCCGCCCAGACGACGTCCAACAAGGTCCCCTATACGATCATGATGCCGCCGCCGAACGTCACCGGCAGTCTGCACATGGGTCACGCGCTCACCTTCACCTTGCAGGACATCCTGATCCGCTATCAGCGGATGCGGGGCAAGGATGCGCTCTGGCAGCCGGGCACCGACCATGCCGGCATCGCCACCCAGATGGTGGTGGAGCGCCAGTTGGGCGAAAAGGGTATCAAGCGCACCGATCTCGGCCGTGAGAAATTCGTCGAGAAGGTCTGGGAGTGGAAGGCGGAATCCGGTGGCACGATCACGCACCAGCTCCGCCGCCTCGGCGCCTCGCCGGACTGGGCGAAGGAACGCTTCACCATGGACGAGGGCCTGAACAAGGCCGTCCGCAAGGTGTTCGTCGATCTCTATCGCCAGAAGCTGATCTATCGCGACAAGCGCCTGGTGAACTGGGACCCGAAGCTGCACACCGCGATCTCCGATCTCGAAGTCGTGCAGAAGGAGATCAAGGGCAAGCTCTGGCATTTGAAATATCCAGTGGAAGGCCAGCCGGATCGCTTCCTCATCGTCGCCACCACGCGGCCCGAGACCATGCTGGGCGATACCGCCGTCGCGGTGCATCCCGATGACGACCGCTACAAGGACCTCGTCGGCAAGCATCTGGTCCTGCCGCTGGTGGGACGGCGCATTCCCGTCGTGGCCGATGAATACGCCGACCCGGAAACCGGCTCGGGCGCGGTGAAGATCACGCCGGCGCATGACTTCAACGATTTCGAAGTCGGGCGGCGGCATAACCTCGAGATGATCAACATCTTCGATCGCGATGCCAGGCTGAACGAGAACGTGCCGGCGCAATATCAGGGCCTATCCCGCGAGAAGGCCCGCGAGAAGGTGCTGGCCGATCTCGATGCGCTGGGGCTGGTGGCGCAGATCGACGACCACGCGATGACCATCCCGCATGGCGATCGTTCCGATGTGGTGATCGAACCCTGGCTGACCGACCAATGGTATTGCGACGCCAAGACTTTGGCGAAGCCCGCGATCAAGGCGGTGGAGGAGGGGCGGACCGTCTTCGTGCCGCGCCAGTGGGAGAACACCTATTACGAATGGATGCGCAACATCCAGCCCTGGTGCATTTCGCGGCAGCTCTGGTGGGGTCACCAGATTCCCGCCTGGTATGCGGAAGACGGCAAGGTCTTCGTCGCCACCGACGAAGCCGAGGCCCAGGCCGAGGCGGACAAGCATTACGGCAAACCCACCAAGCTCGCGCGGGATCCGGACGTGCTCGACACCTGGTTCTCCTCTGGCCTCTGGCCATTCTCGACCTTGGGCTGGCCTGAGAAGACGCCTGAACTCGCGCGCTACTATCCCGGCGACGTGCTGGTCACCGGCTTCGACATCATCTTCTTCTGGGTCGCCCGCATGATGATGATGGGCCTGCATTTCATGGGCGATGTGCCGTTCCGCACCATCTACATTCATGCGCTGGTGCGCGACGAGCGCGGGCAGAAGATGTCGAAGTCCAAGGGCAATGTGATCGATCCCCTGGAACTCATCGACAAATACGGCTGCGATGCCCTGCGCTTCACCCTGACTGCTTTGGCGGCGCAGGGACGCGACATCAAGATGTCGGAACAGCGGGTCGAGGGTTATCGCAACTTCGCCACCAAGCTCTGGAACGCGGCGCGTTTCTGCGAGATGAACGGCTGCGTGGCGGTGCCTGATTTCGATCCGAGAAAAGTGCAGCAGCCGGTCAATCGCTGGATCATCGGCCGGCTGGTGATCGCCAAGCAGGCGGTCGAGCTGGCGATGGAGGGCTTCCGCTACGATTCCGCCGCGGGCTCGCTCTATCACTTCGCCTGGGGCGAGTTCTGCGACTGGTATCTCGAATTCGCCAAGCCGATCTTCCAAGGCGAAGACGAGGCCACGAAGGCGGAGACCCGCGCCGCCACCGCCTGGGTGCTGGGCCAGTTGCTGCATCTCATGCATCCCTTCATGCCCTTCATCACCGAAGAGCTGTGGACGCAAGTAGGCCCCGCCGGTTCCGATGGGAAACCGGGGCAGCTCATCACCGCCGCCTGGCCGGATGCCGCCGGCGATCTCATCGACGCGGATGCGGATGCCGATCTCGGCTGGGTGACGCGGCTGGTGAGCGAGGTGCGAACCTTGCGCTCGGAAATGAACGTGCCGCCCGCAACGATGGTGACGCTCCTGGCAAGGGACGCCAATGCCGCGACCAAGGATCGGATCGCGCGCTACGGCGATCTGGTGCGACGCCTCGCCCGTGCGCACACCCTGGAAGTCAGCGATGCGGAAGCGCCGAAGGGCGCGGCACAGATCGTGCTCGACGAGGCAACCGTGTTCATGCCGCTGGCGGACATCGTCGATTTCGCCAAGGAACGGGCGCGGCTTTCCAAGGATCTCGACAAGGCCAAAAGCGAGGGCGAGAAGATC
>DASYDA010000307.1:0-4859 GCA_036499865.1 Dongiaceae bacterium
GAGCGCGATCTTTCCTTCGTGAAGAACGCCTTGCCGGATTCCGCGGCGGGCCTCATGCAGGCGCTGCCCGCGTTGAACACGCGGGAAGCCATCGTCTTCGGCCAGGGCGTCGCCTTTCCCACGCGCTTGACCGTGAACGAATTGCCGGCCACCGCACGGCCTCGCCAGAAGGTGAAATCCTTCATGGAAGCGTGGTCGACCGACGCGACCGATACCGGCCTGGTCAATCGCACGATCGAGCGCTGGCGTCAGCGCGTGCATCAGATCCGACGGTCATAGTTCGTTATGCAGGCGGTCTGCCGTCGCGCGACGGTTCGGGATCTGCCGGCGATCATCGATTTGCTGGTCGATGACGACCTCGGCAAGACGCGGGAAGAACCGGGTCCGCCGCCGAATCCGCGCTATGCCGAGGCCTTTGCCGCGATCGACAGCGATCCCAATCAGCTTTTTGCCGTGGTGGAGGAGGCGGGAGCTATCGTCGGCTGCCTGCAATTGAGCTTCATCCCGGGCCTATCGCTGGTCGGCATGTGGCGCGGTCAGATCGAAAGTGTCCGGATCGCGTCATCTCGACGCGGCGGCGGGCTGGGCCGGTTCATGTTCGAATGGGCGATCGCCGAATGCGGTCGTCGCGGCTGCGGCCTTGTTCAGCTGACGATGAACAAATCCCGCATCGATGCCTTGCGCTTTTACGAATCCCTGGGCTTCGTCGCCACACATGAGGGATTCAAGCTGGCGCTCCGGACTTAGCGGCCGCCGTCCAACGAGCGGTCGAATTCCGCCTGCCGGGTGCTGGTGTCGCATCTGGGTTCGGCAGGGAACATAAGCCTGACGAATACGTTACCCCCGCACGACATCTCCAATGGAGGGTACCGTGTCCACAAAACCAAAAGCTCCGGAAAGCGAAAAAAGTTCGAAGGGTATTTCCCACCCTGGCATGATGGGTGACGGCACCGAAGAACAGAACTTGAATGAGCGTGGCGATCCGTCGAAACGCATCGACAAAGCCGAAGTGGATTCCACCTTCGGCAAGGATTCCAAGACTAAGAAATAGACGACCAAGAAATAGTCGATGCCGGCCTGACCGCGGCTGCTTCCTGGCTCGTTCGGCTAATCCGCTTTACGTCCTTGTCCCCGCCGCTCCGTCAGCTTTACATCGCCAAGCTCCCGTTTGGCGATCTCCAGGACCTTCTTGTCGATCGGCGGCTCGGTCACTTTGACGCCCTTTGACATGCTATCGATGATGATCTCGATTGCCTCAAGCCGGGCCGCTGGCTTGTCGTCGCCTTGGATCGCATGCCAACGGGCATGCTTGGTCGAAGTACGGTCGAACATCTCCTCGATGGCCTCGACATAAGCGTCCCATTTGTCGCGGTTGCGGAAATCCTCATAAGAGAGCTTCCAGCGCTTCAACGGATTGCGCAGGCGTTCTTCGAACCGACGCTTCTGCTCGTCCTTGTCGATGTGGAAGAATATCTTGATGACCCGCGTGCCGTTATCGACCAACTGCCGCTCGAATTCGTTGATCTCGCGATAAGCGCGTTTCCACGCCTCGGGCTTGGCGAAACCTTCCACGCGCTCCACCAGGACGCGGCCGTACCAGGAGCGATCGAAGATCGCCAATTGCCCGTCGGTCGGCATGCGGTCCCAGAACCGCTGCAGGTAATGCTGGCCTCGCTCGATCTCGTTGGGCGCGCCGATCGGCCAGACTTTCAGGCTGCGCGGATCCAATGCCCAGGCGATACGACGGATGGTGCCCCCTTTGCCGGCAGCGTCCATGCCTTCGAAAGCGATAACGGTGCGGTCGCCCGTGAATAGGTAGGTATGCTGGACGCGTTCCAACCGGTGCTGAAGCTCGACGAGGCGCGTCGGATAGGCGGTGTCCTCGATCTTCTCGAGCGGCTTGAGTTTGGACAGGCGGATATGTTTGGGCATGGCCGTTCCTCCTCGCGGTGGATTCAGCCATAGCCCCTCATAAGCCGCCTGTCACCTGACTTTCTTAGAAGCTGAGTGCCTTGGCCTGGCGCACGCCGGGCAACTTCTGGACTTCCTGGAGCAGTCGGTTCGGCATCGCGCCGTCGATCTCCACCAAGGCGATCGCGTCCTGGCCGGGCGCCGAGCGGCCGAGGGCGAAGGTCGCGATGTTGACCTGGTTGTCACCGAGCACAGTGCCGAGGCGCCCGATGAAGCCCGGTTTGTCCTCGTTGGTGACGTAGAGCATATGCGGCCCGAGTTCGGCATCGATCTTGATGCCCTTGATCTCGACCACGCGCGGGCGATGGTCCGCGAAGAGCGTGCCGGCGACATCGCGGCGCCAGCGTTCGCTCTCGACGCCGAGGCGGATCAGCGTGTGGAAATCGCCCTCGCGATCATGCTTGACCTCGCTGACCTCGATATTGCGCTCCTTGGCCACCAGCGGCGCATTCACCATGTTCACGGAATCGAGCTGCGGCTTCAACAACCCCTGCAGCAGGATGGCGGTGAGCGGCCGCGTGTTCAGCGTGGCCACATGGCCTTCATATTCGACGATCACGCGCCGGATGCCGGTTTCCGTCGCCTGGCCTGCGAAGGCGCCGAGCTGTTCGGCGAGCTTCATGTATGGCCGCAGCTTGGGCGCTTCCTCGACGGTGACCGACGGCATGTTGATGGCGTTGGTGACGGCGCCATGGAGCAGGAAGTCGGACATCTGTTCGGCGACTTGGACCGCGACATTGAACTGTGCCTCGGTCGAAGAGGCGCCGAGATGCGGCGTGCTGACCACATTCGGATGGTTAAACAGAACATTGTCCACGGCAGGCTCGGTGGAGAAAACGTCGAGCGCGGCGCCGGCGACCCGGCCGGAATCCAGCGCTGCCCGCAGATCCGCTTCGACGACCAGACCGCCGCGCGCGCAATTGATCAGGCGCATGCCGGGACGGCATTTCGCCAGGGCTTCCGCATTGATCATGCTGCGGGTCTGGTCGGTCAGCGGGGTATGCAGGCTGATGAAATCGGCGCGTTTCAGCAGCGTGTCGAGATCGACCTTCTCGACGCCGAGATCGATGGCGCGTTCCGGGGAGAGGAAGGGATCGAAGGCGATCACCTTCATCTTCAGCCCCTGGGCGCGGTCGGCGACGATGGAGCCGATATTGCCGCAGCCGACGATGCCCAGCGTCTTCGCGTAAAGCTCGATCCCGACGAACTTCGACTTTTCCCAAAGTCCCTGATGCGTGGTGCGGTCGGCCTGGGGAATTTGCCGTGCCAGCGCCATCATCATGGCGATGGTGTGCTCCGCCGTGGTGATGTTGTTGCCGAACGGCGTGTTCATAACGCAAATGCCGCGCGCGGTGGCGGCTTTGATGTCGATATTGTCGACGCCGATGCCGGCGCGGCCGATCACCTTCAGGTTCTTGGCGGCGGCGATGACATCCGCCGTGGCCTTGGTGGCGGAGCGGACGGCGAGGCCGTCGAAGCCGGCAATGATCTGCGCCAGTTCCTTGGGCTTCAGACCGACGCGTTCCTCGACGGCGACGCCGCGGTCTTTGAATATCTGAACCGCAGCCGGAGCCAATTCATCGGCGATCAATACTTTCGGTGTCTGAGCTTGAGCCATGGGATTATGCCGCCTTCTGATTGCGGGTTTTGATTTCGCCATAGGCCCAGTCGAGCCAGGGCAGGAACTCCTTGAGGTCGGCGGCCTCCACCGTGGCGCCGCACCAGATGCGCAGGCCTGGCGGCGCATCGCGATAAGCGCCGATATCGAGGCCGACGCCTTCGGCTTCGAGCAACGCCGCGAGCTGCTTGGCGACATCCTCGCGCGCGGCTTCCGCCAAATTCCCAAACCAGGGATCCGCGATCTTCAGGCAGACGCTGGTGGTGGAACGCGTGACGGGATTCTCCGCAAGGAATCCCGCCCATGGACTCCGCGCCACCCAATCGGCGACCACGCCGAAATTGGTTCGGATGCGACCGATCAACGCCGGCAGGCCGCCGATCTGTTCCGACCATTGCAAGGCGTCGAGCTGGTCTTCGACGCAGAGCATCGAGGGTGTGTTGATGGTTTCACCCTTGAAGACGCCTTCGATGAGCTTTCCGCCGGAGGCCAGCCGGAAAATCTTCGGCATCGGCCAGGCCGGCTTGTGCGTGAGCAGTCTTTCGACGGCGCGTGGCGAGAGCGCCAGCATGCCATGCGCGGCCTCGCCGCCGAGAACCTTCTGCCACGACCAGGTGACGACATCGAGCCGGTCCCACGGGAGTTCCATGGCGAAAGCCGCGGAAGTCGCGTCGCAGATGGTGAGGCCCTGGCGATCCGCCGGGATCCATTCATGCGCGGGCATGCGCACGCCCGAAGTGGTGCCGTTCCAGCAGAAGACCAGATCGTGCGACCAGTCGATCCTGGCGAGATCCGGGAGGCTGCCATAGGGCGCCTCCAGCACCGTCGCGTTCAGCTTCAACTGCCCGGTGATATCCTTCGCCCAATCGCTGGAGAAGCTTTCGATTGCAAGCACGGTGACCGGTTTCGGCCCCAGCAGCGACCACAGCGCCATCTCGACCGCACCGGTATCGGAGGCGGGGACGATGCCGATCCGGTAGTCGGCGGGGATGCCGAGAATCTTGCGCGACCGCTCAATCACCTCGGCGAGCTTGGCCTTGGCGGGTTTGGAGCGGTGCGAGCGGCCCAGCGCCGCGTTCTTCAGATTTTCAGGAGTCCAGCCCGGGCGCTTCACGCAGGGACCAGACGAAAAAAGCGGCCGTTGAGGCCGCCCGTCGGGACGTGTCATCGGCGTTCCTTCCAGAACGTTGCGCTCCGTTGGGGGAGCGTGACCCGCCGACGATCTTGTTGATTTTTTCGCTGCTGTCAACCGAAGGAGTGACGGTCCTCG
>DASYDA010000308.1:0-29019 GCA_036499865.1 Dongiaceae bacterium
CCGGATCTCCGTCCGGCCCTGAAGAAGGAAGGCTTCCTGACCCGCGACAGCCGCACGGTCGAGCGCAAGAAGTACGGCCGCGCGAAAGCCCGCCGCAGCTTCCAGTTCTCGAAGCGCTAATCTCTCCATTCCTCTGGAGACGGGAAGGGCCGCGGAGATTTCCGCGGCCCTTTGCCTTTGTGGCGTTCAATCGCCTCGTGCTACGTTGTGCCTATGAAGCGATGGGCGCCGGGGATCCCCTTACTTCTTGCAATACGGATCGCCGTCCTGTTGGCTATGGGGCGATCGCCGATCTGTACCTGCGGCACGATCCATCTCTGGGAAGGTAACCCGCTTTCGCCGGAGGCGTCACAGCAGCTCTTCGACTGGTACACCTTCTCGCACATCGTTCACGGCTTCCTGTTCTATGCCGCCTTGCGCCTGATATTCCGTGGGAAGATCTCGGTCTGGCTGTTTCTGCTGATCGCCATCGGCATCGAGGTGGGATGGGAGATCCTGGAGAACACGCCCTGGACGATCCAGGCTTACCGACAGCAAGCTCTGGCCCAGGGTTATGTCGGCGACAGCGTCATCAACTCGCTCTTCGATACCTTCTCCATGATCGCGGGTTTCACGCTCGCGCGCTTCATTCCCGTTTGGCTCAGCGTGGTTGCGGTGCTGCTCCTGGAATTCTCCGCGGCCTATGCCATCCACGACAACCTGACCCTCAACGTCCTCAACTTCATCCACCCGATCGAAGCCATTACCAAATGGCAGTCGGAGATCCAGTAAGGCAGCCCGACGGCGGGGATGGGCGTTCCCGACATTGGTGCCATGCCCCAAGCGTAACTTGATCCTCCGCCCGGTCTCCGCTAGCAAAGTGTGGTCACTCTGATGGGAAGAGGCCAATGGCAGCGACAGCGCGGGTTTTCATCGATGGCGAAGCGGGGACGACCGGTCTCGGCATCAGCGAGCGTTTTCTGGCGGAGCGCGATATCGAACTGCGCAGCCTGACCGGCGACAAGCGCAAGGATCCCTCGGCCCGCCGCGATGTGATGGGCGAGGTCGATCTCGTCGTGCTCTGCCTGCCGGATGCGGCCGCCAAGGAATCGGTGGCTCTGGCGGAAGGCCTGGGCAATGCGGCGCCGCGGGTGCTCGATGCCAGCACTGCGCATCGCGTGGCGCCGGGCTGGGTCTACGGCTTTGCCGAGATGGATGCCGGGCAGGCGAAGCGGATTGCCGCGGCCAAGCACGTCGCCAATCCCGGCTGCTATCCCACCGGCGCCATCGCCTTGTTGCGGCCATTGGTCGAGGCGGGGCTGATGGCGGCGGACCATCCCCTCAGCATCAATGCTGTCAGCGGCTATTCCGGCGGCGGAAAGTCGATGATCGAGGATCATGAAAAGGCCGGCGGCCCGGCTTTCGAGCTCTATGCGCTCGGTCTCGAGCACAAGCATGTGCCGGAACTGATGGAGAATGCGAAGCTCTCGCGCCGCCCTCTCTTCGTGCCCTCCGTCGGGCATTTCCGGCAGGGCATGCTGGTCTCCATCCCGTTGCATCTCGACGATCTTCCCGGCAAGCCGAGCGGGGCCGATCTGCGCGCCGCCTTGTCGCGCCACTACCAGGGGGCGGAACTGGTGCGGGTGGTTGACGCGGAGGCGGACGGCAAATTGGAGCCGGAAGCGTTGAACGATACCGATCGGCTGGAATTGCGAGTCTTCGGGAACGAAGCGCATCGGCAGGCGGTGCTGGTGGCGCGCCTCGACAATCTCGGCAAAGGCGCATCCGGCGCCGCGGTACAGAATATCAAACTCATGCTGGGATTGGCCTGAATATGCCCGCTCTCATTCTGCCGTATAACGGCGTCACGCCGAAGATCGCGCCCGATGCTTTCGTGGCGGAAACCGCCGTCATCATCGGCGACGTGGAAATCGGACCGGGTGCAAGCATCTGGTATGGCTGCGTCCTGCGCGGCGACGCCAACAGCATCCGGATCGGCGCCCGGACCAACATCCAGGACGGCACCATCATCCATGTGAACCATGAGCGCGAAGGCGCCGCCGGTACGCGCACCGTGATCGGCGCCGACATCACGGTGGGGCATATGGCGCTGCTGCATGCCTGCACCTTGGAAGACGGCAGCTTCGTCGGCATGAAGGCCTGCGTGATGGACGGGGCCGTCGTCGAGACCGGCGCCATGGTCGCGGCCGGCGCCTTGGTGACGCCCGGCAAGCGCGTCAAACGCGGCGAACTCTGGGCCGGCAGCCCGGCGAAGCCGATGCGGCCGCTGACCGAGAAAGAGCTCGCGTATTTCGCCTATTCGGCAGAGCACTACGCCGAACTCGCGGCCACTTACCGGAAATAGTCCAGTCGTCCGTACCTAGAATCTTCCAGTCGGCTTGGCTGAGCCGACAAATTAGTGTTGACTAATTAAATAGTGAGTGCTAATTAATCCGCATGCTTGAAGTCGCCGCCATCACCACCGTCATGCGTGCCCTTGCCGACCCGACGCGGCGCGCCGTGTTCGAGCGGATTGCCGGGTCCGACGAGATTACCGTGGTCGAGCTGACGCGGGGGAGCGGCGTGACCCAGGGCGCCATCTCCCAGCATCTCAAATCATTGAAGCAGGCCGGCCTGGTGGCCGAGCGCCCCGAGGGACGCAACGTCTTTTATCGCGCCCAGCCCGAGGGCCTCGCGCCGCTGTTCGATTGGATGAGCCACTACGGTGTCTTCTGGCGCGAGCGATTTGCCAATCTCCGAACCCTTCTGAAGGAAATCGATCCATGAACGAGGCCGCGTTGAAGTCTGGCACGCAAGAGATCGTGGTAGACGAGGTCTTGCCACATGCCGCGGAGACGATCTGGAAAACCCTGACAACCGGCGCGCTGATTGCCCGCTGGATGATGGAGCCGACCGGATTCGAAGCCGTGCAGGGGAATCGCTTCACGTTCAAGACCCGGCCGGCCGGTGCCTGGGACGGCACCATCCACTGTCAGGTGCTGGAGGCGATCCTGAACGAACGCCTCGTCTATGCCTGGAAAGGCGGAGACGAGGAGAATGTCGGATACGGCTCGCCGCTGGACACGGTTGTCACATGGAGCCTGTCCAGGGTTGAAAACGGAACGCGCCTTCGCCTGGTCCATTCCGGCTTCGTCACGCCGAAGAACGACACGGCTTTCAAAAATATGAGCGAAGGTTGGAACAAGGTTGTCCGAAACCTCGACAACATCGCCGGCGAGCAAGACTGACTTTATCGCGCTTCACCCCAGGAGAAAGAAATGAGCGAGGCCTATACCGGCGGCTGCGCGTGCGGCGCCATTCGTTATGAAGTCTCGGGCGAGCCGATATTCTCGAACGATTGCCAATGTCGCGACTGTCAGCGAAAAAGCGGCACCGGGCACGGATCCTATCTGACCTTCCCGCGGCGTACGGACGTGAAACTCAGCGGCAACGCAACGCATTGGGATATCGTTGGCGACAGCGGCAATGTGAAGACGCGCGCCTTCTGCCCCACCTGCGGGTCGCCGGTCTATCTAACCTTCACTGTCATGCCTGATCTCTTCACGATCCACGCCGCGAGCCTTGACGATCCGAGCCGATTCAAGCCGCAAGTGGTGACGTACACTGTGCGCGGCTATGCATGGGATCATGTCGATCCGGCCCTGCCGAAATTCGAGAAGATGCCGCCGACGTGAAATTCCGTCCGACGGCCTCCTAGTCCATCTTCACAAGGGCGTCGATCTCTTCCCACTTCAGCTCGAGATAGGAGCTGATGACGTCATCGGTGGACACATCGCCTTTCAGCGGGAAGCGCTTTTATCCAGCCGGGTCAGACTCTAGATTAAACCGCCTTCACATCCGCCAGGAAACGCTCAACGCCAGCACGGAGAGTCTGCGACTGCCCGTTGAGTGCCATCGTCACTTCCGTCAGCCGAGACGCGGCGTTGCGCGATTCATCCGCGGCGGTCGCCACGGTGGCGATGCTGGAGTTCATGGTGCGGGCGCCGCCGGCGGCCTGCTCCACGTTCTGCGCGATCTCGCGTGTCGCGGAGGTTTGCTGTTCCACGGCGGAAGTCACCGAGTTGGTGAGCTGGTTGATCTGCTCGATGATCGAGGAGATGCCCTGGATTGCGGAGACCGAGCGATGCGTCTCGCCCTGAATGGAGGCGACCTGGGCGGAAATCTCCTCGGTCGCTTTTGCCGTCTGATTGGCGAGGTTTTTGACCTCCGACGCCACCACGGCGAACCCTTTGCCGGCTTCTCCGGCGCGGGCCGCCTCGATCGTCGCATTGAGGGCGAGGAGATTGGTCTGGCTCGCGATCTCATTGATGAGCTGGACGATGGCCCCGACCTTCTCCGCGGCGCTGGCCAAGCCCTTGATCTGATCGTTGGTGGCGCGGGCCTGCGCCGCGGCTTCCATGGCGATCTGGTTTGATTGCGAGACTTGGCGCGTGATCTCGCCGATGGAGCTCGACAATTCTTCTGTGGCCGCGGCCACGGAGCTGACATTGTTCGCGGTCAATGTGGAGGCCTGCGAGGCTTGACCGGCTTCGCTTGCGGTTTGCTCGGCGATGCGCGCCATGGAGGAAACCGCTTCCTCCATATTCGCCAGTGAGGCCATCACCGAACCGAGGCCCTGCGACATCGCTCGGTCGAAAGCAGCGCAGAGGGCGTTGAGCTGCTCGCTGCGCCGCTTCTGCCTTTCGTGCTGCTGGTTCTGGTCCTCGGACAGCTTCTGGGCCTGGATCGAATTCTCCTTCAGAACCGAAAGGGCCTGGGCCATGGCGCCGACTTCGTCGCGCCGTCCGACGCCGGGTATCGCGGTCTCCAGGTCACCCGCAGCCAGATGGGTCATCGCCAGGGTCATCGCCCTGACGGGCCGGATCACGGTCCGTGCGGTCAAGGTCAGGACCGCGATCACCGCTGCCGATGCCAGTGCAATGACGACACCGAGAACGATCAGCAGGTTCTGGACGCGACGGTTCACGTCCTCCTTGATCGTGTTGGCGCTTTTTTCAATGGCGTCGCCGGTTTCGCCCATCTTGGTTTCGAGGGCTTCGAATTTCTCCATGAAGGCGGGGAAATTGTCATTGGCGACATAGTTGTCGCTGAACGATTTATCGACCAAATCCTTGGCGGAGGCGATATAGGGGGCGAGGGCGGGGCCGATCGCATCCAGCGCGGTGCGGTCTTCGGGTGGCAGGTCCAAGGCCTCGTTGGCGGCGATATCGTCCTGGAAGGTCTTGATGTGCTCGGCGGTCGCGCCGACGATGCCCTTCTGCGCGTTCATGTTGCGCGCGCGGCCCTCGCGCAGCGCCAGCAGCACATCGGCCCGAAGCGCGTCGTGCATCATATCGGCTTCCATCTGGTTGTGGACCGCCGTGGCGACGATGGTGATCTGCTCGGTGCCTTTGGCCGCTTCGCGCGTACCCCAAATTCCAAGAGCGCTGACGATCGCAAGAGCGACAAGTGCGATCATGCCGGCGATGAAAAACCTTTTCCCGATGGTCATGGCGTCTCCCGAACGGATCGCAACAAACGGGAAATTTTCGGCGTGAGAGCGTTAAAGAATTGATAACGATGATATGCGGGAAAGCAAAACGGCCGGGGAAGGGGCCCCGGCCGCACCAGTTTCAGGAAGAGAGGCTTGCTTAGGAAGAATAGTACATCTGGAATTCGATCGGATGCGGGGTGTGCTCGAGGGCGTAGACCTCTTCCCACTTCAGTTCGAGATAAGAGCTGATGAAGTCTTCGGTGAACACATCGCCCTTCAGCAGGAAGCCCTTATCGGCTTCCAGCGATCCCAGAGCCTCGCGAAGGCTGCCGCAAACGGTCGGAACGTTCTTCAGTTCTTCCGGCGGCAGGTCGTAGAGGTTCTTGTCCATCGGGTCGCCCGGATGGATCTTGTTCTGGATGCCGTCGATCCCCGCCATCACCATCGCGGCGAAGGCGAGATAGGGATTGGCGAGCGGATCCGGGAACCGCACCTCGACGCGCTTGCCCTTGGGGCTCGCGACATAGGGGATGCGGCAGGAGGCCGAACGGTTGCGGGAAGAATAGGCCAGCAACACCGGCGCTTCGAAGCCCGGCACCAGGCGCTTGTAGCTGTTGGTGGTCGGGTTGGTGAAGGCGTTGAGGGCCTTCGCGTGCTTGATGATGCCGCCAATGTAATAGAGGCACATCTCGGAGAGATCCGCATAGCCGTTGCCTGCGAAGAGCGGCTTGCCGTCCTTCCAGATCGACTGGTGGACATGCATGCCCGAACCGTTGTCGCCCTTCACCGGCTTCGGCATGAAGGTGGCCGTCTTGCCGTAATTGTGGGCGACGTTCTTCACCACGTATTTGTACTTCTGCATCGCATCGGCGCAGTGCACCAGCGTGCCGAACTTCACGCCGAGTTCATGCTGCGAGGGCGCCACTTCGTGATGGTGCTTCTCGACTTCGACGCCCATGGCGGCCAGGGTGGTCAACATCTCCGAGCGCAGGTCGCCGGCGGAATCCAGCGGTGCGACCGGGAAATAGCCGCCCTTCACCTTCATGCGGTGGCCGTGATTGCCTTCCTCGAACTTCTTGCCCGAGACATAGGGGCCTTCTTCCGAGGTGAATTCGACGAAGGTCCGCTCCATCGACACTTCGTAGCGCACGTCGTCGAACACGAAGAACTCGGCTTCCGGGCCGACATAGACGGTGTCGCCGATGCCGGAGCTCTTCACGAAGGCTTCGGCCTTCTTGGCGATCGAGCGCGGATCGCGGCCGTAATTCTGGCCGGTCAGCGGTTCGAGAATGTCGCAATAGATCACCAACGTGGTCTGCGCGGCGAAGGGATCGAGCACCGCCGTGGCGCAATCGGGGCTCAGCACCATGTCGCTCTCGTTGATCGCCTTCCAGCCGGCGATCGACGAGCCGTCGAACATCACGCCTTCGGTCAGCAGGTCTTCATCGACGGTGCTGACGTGATGGGCGAGGTGATGCCACTGACCCTGCGGATCGGTGAAGCGGAAATCCACGTATTTGACATCCTGGGTCTTTATGAGCTCCAGAGTTTTCTTCACGCTAGACATGTCTCTCTTCCGTTCGTTTGTTGTTGTTACAGAAACCGCTCACCACCGAGAGGCCGCTCAAGCATGCGGTTCTCCCATAGATCTCTCCCGAGCGGGCTATGGCTAACCCAGTCTCAGATCGCATCCGGTCCGCGCTCGCCGGTCCTGATGCGGATCGCCTCTTCGACGTTGAGCACGAAGATCTTGCCGTCGCCGATGCGGCCGGTGGCCGCCGCCTGGCGGATCGCTTCGATGGCGCGCTCGACCAGATGGTCCTCGAGCACCACTTCCAGCTTCATCTTCGGCAGGAAATCCACCACGTATTCGGCGCCGCGATAGAGTTCCGTATGGCCCTTTTGCCGGCCGAAACCCTTAGCTTCGGTCACGGTGATGCCCTGGATACCGACTTCGTGGAGGGCATCCTTCACTTCATCCAGCTTGAACGGTTTGATGATCGCTTCGATCTTTTTCATGCGTGCTATCCCGGGCCTTTCCCTGCCATGGTGTCTGGCGCAAACCAGCAAACCCCGTGCCAGTCATTAAGGCATTGATTGGACTTCAATAATTTTCGAGAGATCGCGAGGATTGCTAAATTTATAGGCGCCTGTGCCCAAGAAATGGGCGGTATTTCAAGCCTCGGTCTTACCCGTGATCCGCCATCCAAGCAGCGCCCCGGCGGCAAGCAGCAGGGCAGCCAGGAGAAATGCCGCTCCGGGAATGTGCCAGGCCTGGAGCGGACCGATGAAGGTCGAGAAAGTTCGCGAGAACAGATATGGCCCGATGATGCCGGCGAAGCCCATGACGGCGCCGATGGCGCCCTGCAGCCGTCCTTGTTCGGTGGGCGCGACATGCCGGGTCATCAGACCTTGGGCGGAAGGCGAAGCGAGGCCCCAGAAGGCCATGATGGGAATGCCCATCCAGAAGGCCGGGCCGATATCCGCCAATCCATAGATGGCGAATCCGATTGCGCCGGTCACCAGCCCGATGAGCAGGGAAGCGCGCTCGCCGATTTTGGCGACGATGGGGCGGACCAGGCCGCCTTGCACGATCATCGAGGAGACGCCGACCCCTGCCAGGGTCAGACCGATGGTCCGTTGATCCCAGTCATAGCGATAGGTGGCATAGAGCACGAAGATGCTGGGCAAGGCTTGATGCGCGAGATTGGAGAGCAGGACGACCCCCGAAAGGCCGATCAGCGCGGGATCGCGGCTGAGCAGATTGATCGAGCCGACCGGGTTGGCGCGCCGCCACGAGAAAGCGGAGCGCCGTTCCTTCGGCAGGGATTCCGGGAGAATCAGCAGACCGTAAAGCCCGTTCACCAGGCTCAAACCCGCGGCGGTCCAGAACGGCAGTCGCGGATCGAAACTGCCCAACAGACCACCGATGGCGGGGCCGAGGATGAAGCCGATGCCGAAAGCAGCGCCCAGCATGCCGAAGCCGGCGGCGCGTTTTTCCGGCGGCGTCACGTCGGCGATATAGGCGCCGGCGGTCGAGAAGCTGGCTGCCGTGATTCCGGAAATCGCGCGCCCGACGAACAGCCAGGAAAGATTGGGCGCCAACGCCATCAAAATGTAATCGAGGCCGAGGCCGAAGTTCGACAGCAGCACGACGGGCCGTCGCCCGAAGCGGTCGGAAAGGGCGCCCTGGACCGGTGAGAAGAAGAACTGCATCACCGCCCAGACCGTGCCCATCAGGCCGACGATGATCGCGGCGCGCGGGATATCGCCGCCGACGAAGCTCTCCACCAGCTTCGGCAAGACCGGGATGATGACGCCCAGCGCCAGCATGTCCAGCGTCACGGTGAGGAAGATGAAGGCCAGCGCCGCGCGGCGGCGTCCGGTGGGCGTCGGGACTTCTGCGGTCATGGCTTCCGTGTCAGGCAGTGCGGGCGCGGAGCATAACGGGGCCGCGGCACCGGCGAAACCCCCGGGGAAAACCCCAGTGATGATTGGTTCAGGCGATATGCCGGCGGGGTCGCAGCGTCGTGTTTTCGATATGGATCCGCCAGGCGAGCACGATCGCGTTGGCCACGGAGAATGCCAGCGCCAGCGGCCAAGCCCCCAGTGCCAGAGGCAGTAGCGCTATCTCGAATACGACCACCCAGTAGTTGGGATGCTGGAGATAGCGATAGGGTCCGCGCCGCACCAAGGGTGCCTCGCGCGGCACCAGGATCCGCGTGGTCCAAAATCGGCCCAGGCTGGCCATCACCCAGAGGCGCATCGCTTCGACGATGAGGTAGGCGATGCCTGCCGGCCACCAGAAGACGGCACGGCCATCGAGCAGCCAGAGCCATGAAGTTGCCAGCCAGGCGGTATGCAGGACGACCAGGAAGGGATAATGCCTCGCGCCGATCTCGATGGCGCCCTCCGCCAGCAGGCGTCGCGTGTTGCGTCGCGCATGGGCGAGTTCCGCCAGACGCTGCAGCGTGACGAAGCCGAGCAGCGCGAGAGCGAGCAAGCCTAGGCCTCCAGGAGCTGGAACCCGGCGGTGAAGCCGGGGCCTAATGCCGTCATCATCTGTCGCCCGACGAGCCCGCGCTGCATCATGCGTTGCAGCACGAAGAGAACCGTGACCGCCGACATATTGCCGTATTCGCGCAGGACCGCGCGGGCTTCCGCCATGGTGCCGGGCACCAGGTCGAAAGCGGCTTCCAGGGCGTCGAGCACCTTGACGCCGCCGGGATGGCAGACCAGGCCGGCGATCTCGCTGCGCTTCAGGCCGCATCGGCCGAGGAAGGCCTCTGCCGCCGGCCGCAGATCCTGCCGCACGAGGGTCGGGATGTCCCGCGAGAACAACACGCCGAGGCCGTCATCCTCAACATTCCACCCCATGACATCGAGCGAGTCCGGCCAGGTATGGCTCCCGGAAGGGCCCAATCGGATGCCGGGCGAGCCCGGTCGGCCGATCACCGTGGCCGCCGCACCGTCGCCGAACAAGGCGGCGGCGATGATGTTGCTCTTGGAAAGATCGCCTTGGCGGAAAGTGAGGGCGCAAAGTTCCACGGAGAGGAAGAGCACGTCGCCATGCTCGATTCCGCGCGCGAGTGCCGCCGCATGGCCAAGCCCGATCACGCCGCCGGCGCAGCCGAGGCCGAAGATCGGCAGCCTCTGTACATCCGCAGGAAGGCCGAGCCGGTTGATCAGCAGGGCATCGAGGCTGGGTGTCGCGATGCCTGTGGTGGAGGCGACGACCACGGCGGCGATATCGCGCGGCTTGCGATCCGCTTCGGCGAGAGCATCGCGGCCGGCCGTGCAAAGAAGCTCGATCGCATTCTCGATATAGAGCGCGTTCCGCTCCCGCCAGCCATGTGGCCGCAGATACCATTCAAGCGGCACGCAGGAATGCCGGTTCGCGATGCCGGCATTTTCGAAAACCGGCATCAGCCGGTCGATCTCCGATCGATCGCGGTCGAAGAGGCGGGGTGCGAGAGCCGCGACCTCGTCTTGGGCAAGCCGGAAGCGGGGAACGGCCGTCGAAACCGAGAGCAGGGAAGGCGGATCGTTTTCCAGAATCCGGAGGGCGGCACCGCGCATGAGAGGACTCCCTCGGTTCGGGTTCGCTGGTGAGGCCGAACCAGTTAACGGTGCCTTGCGGCCGCGGCCAATCACGAAACCGGGAGTGAGAATCCAGTGTGCTCGGCATCACAGCGGAACGATCAACAAAGCGTGATGCAGAAACGAAAACGCCCGGATTGCTCCGGGCGTTGCTCGCGCTTCCGTAAAGATCTTGTCAGGCAGCTTTGCGCTTCGCCAGAAACCCGCCGATGCGTTCGATCGCCGCGCCGATATTCTCGATGGAATTGGCGTAGGAGATGCGCAGATAGCCTTCGCCATAGGCCCCGAAGCTGGTGCCGGCGATCGAGGCCACTCCGGCTTCGTCCAGCAGCGCGACTTCCAAGGCCTTCGACTTGAAGCCGGTGCCCTTGATGTTCGGGAAGGCGTAGAAGGCGCCGAGCGGCGTGATGCAGGAGACGCCCGGCAGCTTGTTCAATTCGGCCACCACGAACTTCCGCCGCTCATCGAAGGCCTTCATCATCTTGTCGATCTCGCCGCGTGGACCCTGCAGCGCCGCGATGCCGGCATATTGCGCGGCGGCGTTGACGCAGGAATGCACGTTGATGCAGAGCCGTGTCGCATGCTCGATCAATTGCTTCGGCCAGACCGAATAACCCATGCGCCAGCCGGTCATGGCATAGGTCTTCGACCAACCGTCGAGCATGATCAGGCGATCGGCGATCTCGGGATATTTCAGCAGGCTGGTATGGACGTTCCCGTCGTAAAGCATCTCGGAATAGATCTCGTCCGACATCAGCGCGACATTCGGGTGCTTGGCGAGCCCGGCGACCAGCTTGTCGATCTCGGCCTTGTCGACGATGCCGCCGGTCGGGTTGGCCGGTGAATTGATGATGATGAGCCGCGTCTTCGGCGTGATGCGCGAGAGCACGTCTTCCGCCTTGAAGCCGAAGCCGTTTTCTTCCAGCAGCGGCAGCGGCACCGGTGTCGCGCCGGTGAACTTGATCGCCGATTCATAGATCGGGAAGCCAGGATTGGGATAGATGATCTCGGCACCCGGCTCTCCGAACATGACGATGGCGAAATACATCGTCACCTTGCCGCCCGGCACGATCAGCACGTTGGCGGGATCGACATTGACGCCGTGACGGCGGTTGAGGTCGGTGGCGACCGCTTCGCGCACCTGAGGGATGCCGTTGGCCGGCGTGTATCCATGATGGCCGTCTTTCAGCGCCTTCATTGCGGCTTCCACGATATGGCCGGGTGTCTGGAAGTCCGGCTGGCCGATGGAGAGGCTGATGATGCTCTTGCCCTGGGCCTCCAGGGCCTTGGCGCGGGCCAAGACTTCGAATGCGGATTCGGTGCCGAGGCGGCCCATGCCGCTTGCCAACTGGAGCATAAATGCGGATCCCTGAATTAAATTCTGTAAAAACCAGCGACCGGCCGCCATGGCGCCGGATCGGGGGCGAGTTTAGCGAAAGACCACACTCTCAACAGGCCGAAGCCGACAGGAAATTGCACTCCGACGACAGCGACAAGGCCGTCTTAAGATACCGGGGACGGCAATGTCGCTTGACGGGCTCCGGCCCCCTCGGTTACATCCTCGCCGCCGGTCGGACCCGGCTTAAGACGCGATGGCGGGCGTAGCTCAGTTGGTTAGAGCGCCAGGTTGTGGTCCTGGATGTCGGGGGTTCAAGTCCCCTCGCTCGCCCCACGCTTCGTAAAAATTCCCATCTGAGACCGGTATTAACGCAAAACACAGAAGTATTTTGTTAACACTCCTGTGCAATCTCCTCTTTTCTGTTATCTATCGTATCGATGACAGTTCGGGGAGGGATGCCCATGTACAAAGTTGTCGTCTTTTCTGCGCTGCTGCTTTCGGGGTGCGGTTTGTTCGGGGGCGATCGCCCGGCAGACCAGGCAGCGCGAGTTCCTCAGCCAGCGGCTGAAAGCTCGGCCCAGAGCGGTGAGCAGGTTGCCATCACTCATTTTACGTGGAAAGCCTTCGAGAACTATAAGTTCTGGATGACGCCCATTGCTTGGCCGAATGAGATGGGCGAGGGATATTTCGCCGTGGCCAAGGACGGCAGGAGCTGGGGGCTCACCGGCTGCTCGGCGAATTCCTGCGCCACCGGAACTTTGGACAGCAACAAGGCTATCGAAGTGTGTCAAACGCGAAGCGGGGGCGTGCCCTGCATCCTGTTTGCCCACAACGAGCAGACGCTGGTCTCCTATAAAGTGGTGGAAGACTAAGCCTGCGCCGGGCTGGCGGGGCGCGTGATAAGCCTGGCAAGCTCTGTGGATTACAGTAAATCCATAATGGTCAACCCGGTTGCCATAATCGAAGCATAAGTTGCGTGACTAAGACTTCCAATCCCGCTACGGTCCCGCTCACTGGAGAGTGAAAACGAATCCAGACGAGCAAGCCGACGAGCACAGTCCAAGTTCTGGGAGGGACAAGCGCCGAAAGGTGGCTGCTCATAAAAAGAGATCTAGGGGACGTTGTGAGACTTCAAAGAGGCCAAGCTCCATGAGCGGGCCTCTTTTTAATTTGCCTCAATCGCCA
Organism: Dongiaceae bacterium; assembly: GCA_036499865.1. Classification (GTDB taxonomy): domain Bacteria; phylum Pseudomonadota; class Alphaproteobacteria; order Dongiales; family Dongiaceae; genus Dongia. The sequence goes on from DASYDA010000308.1 coordinate 13,098, forward strand.
TCTCGCCAATCACGCTTTCTCTAGGCGTATTTCATCCCGGCCTTTTCGGCGGCCATCCAGGCGGGCTTCAGCTTGGCGATCCGGCGATAGATGGGACAATGCGCGGCATGGGCGCCGGGCAGATAGCCGATGCTCATCAGGAATTCGCCGACGATCTCGCCGCCGGTGAAGACGAAAGTCTTCTTGAAGAGCTTCATCCATTCCGGCTTCGTCATCGGGTGATGCGCCGCCAGCCAGGCGGTGAAGGAGCCGTGGCTCTTCTGCAGCGCCTGGATGCGCTTGGCATTCTCGATCGCCGCATCGACTTTCAGCCGATTGCGGATGATGCCGGCATCGTTCAGCAGGCGCGTGCGGTCACGCTCGCCGTAACGGGCGACCTTGGCAATGGAGAAATTGTGGTAGGCGCGCCGAAAGGCGTCCTGCTTCTTTAAGATCGTAAGCCAGGATAACCCGGCTTGGTTGATCTCCAGGATCAGCCGTTCGAACAGCTGATCGTCGTCCTCGATCGGAAATCCATAATGCTGTTCGTGATAGGGCCCGTGCCATTCATGGCCAGGTGCCACTCCACAATATCCGCTCATGGTCTTGATCGCTCGAAAATTGCCAATGAGAGATCGTAGTGGTGGACGATGAAGAAGGCGATGCCCCAGATGCCGAAGGCGATGAGGCTGGTCGTGATGAGCTTCGCCTTGAGATGCGGGTTGACCGGTGCGCCGGCATCATGGCCGGACTTTGGATTTTCCTGACGCTGCACGCGCCAGGGCAGTACGACGAAGAGCACCACCCACCAGATCACCATATAGACGAAAACGTGGCCGAGAATCGGCATGGGATTACCTTTGCTCCAGTTCGATCAGCGTCCCGGCGAAATCCTTCGGATGCAGGAACAGGACGGGCTTGTCGTGGGCCCCGATCTTGGGCTCGCCGTCGCCGAGAACACGGGCGCCGGCCTTCTTCAACTGATCGCGGGCCGCGAGGATGTCATCGACCTCGTAACAGATATGATGGATACCCCCGGAAGGATTGCGCGCCAGGAAGCTTGCTATCGGGGAGGCCTCGCCGAGGGGATGGAGCAGTTCGATTTTCGTGTTGGGCAATTCCACGAAAATCACCGTGACGCCGTGCTTCGGCTGCGCTTGCGGCGCGGAAACTTTCGCGCCCAAGGTGTCGCGGTAGAGCGCGGCTGCGGAAGCAAGGTCCGGCACGGCGATCGCCACGTGGTTCAAGCGGCCGATCATGAGAGGCGATCCGGATCCATATTCTGGTTTCTATCTGCTTAAGGGCGAGGACATGTTGCAGCGCAATGACGGGCGGTGCAAGGGTCGCCGCCGATAAGCCGCCGATACGGGAAGAGCCGGATCTTCGGCGGCCGCATCTTAATCTGGTGCAGTGATTGCGCCCTGCGTCATAATGCCGGAATGAACGAAAATGTCCCCGCCGATATCGCTGCGCTCGAATTCGCGAACGAGGCCTTCTATCAGGCTTTCGCCGCCGCAGATATGGCCGCGATGGAGGCGGTCTGGGCGGATCGGCCGAATATATTTTGCAGTCACCCGGGCTGGGCCCCGCTCACCAGCCGCGATGAGGTCATGGCGAGCTGGCGCGACATCCTGGGTGCGGGCAAGCCGATTCCCGTCGGTTGCCGGTTGCCGCGCGCAAGCCCGTTCGGCGAGACCGGACTGGTCTGCTGCTTCGAACAGTTCGGTAACCAGTTCCTGGTCGCCACCAATCTCTTCCTGCGCGACGGCGGCCGATGGCGCATGATCCACCATCATGCAGGCCCCTTGGCGCGCGTTCCGGAAGAACTGGCCGCGGCGGAACGGCCTTCGAAACATTAGTTCCGCGTCAGCCGCACGTTGCGCCAAGTTCTCGCGAGCGGCATATTAACCCCATGATTCGCGATGATTCCCGCCGACTCGAAATGCTCCGGTACCGCTTGGGCTGGGCGTTTCTCTTCTGTGCCGTGGCAATGGTGGCGGCGCTCTTCGCCGTTCCAGCCGCCAAAGCGGACTACATGTCCGGTCTGAAAGCCTTCAATGCCGGTGATTACAAGACGGCAATGTCGGAATGGCAGAACCTCGCCCTGAGCGGCGATGCTCAGGCGGAGCACGGCCTGGGCATGATCTACGAGTCGGGCCGCGGTTTGCCGAAACCCGATCTCAAGGAGGCCTTGCGCTGGTACCAGGCTTCAGCGGATCAGAATTATGCACCGGCCCTCAATAATCTCGCGATGCTCTATTCCAGCGGGCGGGGGATGCCTGCCGATCAGGCCAAGGCGATTCAGCTCTGGAAGCAGGCGGCTGAAGCCGGCAACACCACGGCGGAATTCAATCTGGGCGTTCAATACATGCGCGGCGCCGGGCTGGAAAAGAGCGATACGGATGGCGCGCGCTGGGTAACCAAGGCTGCCGAGGGCGGATTGCCCTATGCGCAGCTCTATATCGCGGAGTTCTATCGCGAAGGACGCGGCGTGCCGAAGGATCTGACCGCAGCGCGGGATTGGTATGAGCGCGCGGCCGCAAACGGCAATGCAGAGGCGAAGCAGCGCCTGCAGGCGCTGGACGCGCAGGAACCGGCTTCTTCCCAGGCGACCAGCTCCCTGACGCCTGCCTCCCAGGCGGCGGCTGATACCGCCGCAAAGACCGAGGCGCCAAAACTGGAAACGCCGAAACCCGAGGTTCCGAAAGTCGAGGCCGCCAAGCCGGCTGATGAGGGTGCGGCCGAGAAGAGCGCGACGCCGGCGCAGACAAGCAGCGAAAAAATGACGACGGCCAGCTCCGATACGGATAAGCCAACCAAGGTTGAGCCGGCCGCGCCGCAAGCCGAGACGAGCAATCAGACCAGCGCAGTGGCGGCGAACTCAGCGAACGCGGCTCCCGCGAAACAAGACGAAGCCAAACCATCCGAGCCCGAGTCTAAGTCCGAAGTCTCTGCGGAAAACGAACCTATATCGGTTCCGGCACCGCCGCCGCCAAGTGCGATGAGCGAAGAGAAGCCCGCAGCATCCAATCCGCCTGCTGCAACGGCGCCTGCTGCAAACGCCGCATCCCAGGCGGTGGCCTCCAATGATGCCGCCAAGTCTGAGCCGACGCCAGCCGCTACGAATACGGCCGAAAACCAGCCCGCGGCCGAAAATAAGACCGCCGCGGCCGATGCAAGCGCAGACTCGAAAGCCGCGGAACCCAGCGCGACGTCGAGCGCCACCGCGAATTCCACGCCGCCGGCGGCCGACAACCAGCAAGCCGACGCGAAGCCTGAAACGTCAACGGACCAAGGCGCGTCGGCCGGCAACACACCGGCGGAATCGACGGATGCTCAGTCTCTCGAACAGAGTCTACCGGTGGCCGAATCGCTGACCGCCGGCCAGAAAGTGATCCACGTCTGGATGGGTGAAAGCGGCCAAGCGGATGCGTCGAGCAAGATGTTCGACGATCTCAAAGTGAAATACGCGCCCTTACTCAACGACTACGCACTGGACCTCCGGCATTTCGACAGCGGCGACAACGCCATCTGGCGCATTTACGTCGGGCCGTTGCCCAGCACCGAAAAGGCCCAGGACCTCTGCAACAAGATCAAGGCAGTCTATAGCGGGCAGGAGTGCCGCCCGGTCATCAACTGAGCCGAGGCGCCTGCCGCATCCCGACGACAATCCGAGGAGCATCCGATCGTGCCCGATCGCAGCATCAAAGAGCGCTTGAAGTCCGGCGAAAAGATCCTGTCGTCGTGGGTCTACGGCCTCCATCCTGTGATCGGCGAGATCATGGCGATCGCCGGTTTTCCGGCGCTGCTGATCGACCAGGAGCACGGACCGGTCGAGATGGAATCCATCCATCTGCTGATGGTGGCGGCCCAGGCCCATGGCGCCCATGCGATGGTGCGGGTACCCTCGCATGATCCCAACCACGTCAAACGGCTACTCGACCTCGGCGTCCAGACGGTGATGTTTCCCATGGTCGGCTCGGTCGCCGAGGCCGATGCCGTGGTCGCGGCTTGCCTCTATCCGCCGCATGGACGGCGCGGCCTCGCGACCGGCGGCATCCGTGCTTCGCGCTACGGCACCGACAAGGACTATATCTCGACCTATCGCGAGCGGCAGTTGATCATGGCCCAGATCGAGACGCTGAGCGGATTGGAGCAGGCCGAGGCGATTGCCGGTACCGAGGGCATCGATCTCATCTTCGTCGGCCCGAACGATCTCGCCGCGACCATGGGCTTTATCGGCCAACGCGATCACCCGAAGGTGCGCGAGGCGATCGATCACATCGTCGCGGTCACGAAGAAGCAGGGCAAGTTGCTCGGCACGGTGCCGACCGAGCAACGCAATGCGAAGAGCCTGTTCGCCGACGGTTTCGATCTGGTGATCAGCGGCTCGGATGTCGGCCTGCTCCGGGAAGCCGCCGCTGCGCATTACCAAGCGCAGAAGCCGGGAAAATAGGCGCCGAACGTGGGTGCGCCTCAGCTCCGCTGGCATCGCCGTAACGCTTCCGCCGGCGAGATCGCCGGCCAGCGGGTGGTGACGGCGGCGGAAATGCGCGACGCGGAAACCAAGCTGTTCGCTCGCGGAACGCCCAGCTTCGACGTCATGAATCAGGCCGGCCGCGCCGTGGTGGCGGCCATCCAATCCCGCTGGCCGGGGCGCTTCGAGCGCGCGGTGGTGCTGTGCGGCCCCGGGAACAATGGCGGCGACGGGTTCGTGATCGCCGCCGAGCTGGCCGCTTTGGGATGGAGCGTGCGTCTTGCCGCGGCGCTTCCGCGCAATGGCTATCGCGGCGATGCCGCCGTTGCCTCGGCGCTCTGGGGCGGTGAGATCGAAGAACTGCGACCGGGCCTGCTCAATGAGATCGTCGATGGCGATACCGTTGTCGTCGATGCCATCTTCGGCATTGGACTCAGTCGTCCGCTGGACGGCACCGTCAAGGCGGTGTTCGAAGAACTCGACGATCTTGGCTGTCCCGTCGTGGCGGTGGATGTGCCGAGCGGTGTCGATGCCGATACCGGCGCCATTTTGGGCGCCGCGCCGCGAGCGGCGCTCACCGTCACTTTCGGCTGGCCGAAGCCCGGCCATCTGCTTCTGCCGGGACGGGATCGGATCGGCGACCTCGCGATCGCCGATATCGGTTGCCGGGACGCCGATTTGCCTTCCGGCAGTCCGTCGGCGCGGGTGAACGGCCGGCCGATCTGGCATCCTGCTTTGCCGATACCCCAAGCTTCCGACCACAAATACACCCGCGGCCATGCGGTGGTGATCGGTGGCGTCGAGATGCCGGGGGCCACGCGGCTTGCTTCCCGCGCCGCGCGACGGATCGGCATCGGCATGCTGACCGTTGCTGCGCCCGGTTCGGTGCACTCCGTCTATCTGGCGGACCAGCCCGGCCTGATCCTCCGGGACATCGGGGAATTGCTGCCTTTGTTGGGCGATCGCCGCGTGACCGCGATCCTCGTTGGTTCCGGATTGCCGCCATCGGCGGATACCCGAGCTTGGGTCGTGGCCGCGGCGGCGTCCGGTCGCTCCATGGTTATCGATGGCGGTGGGCTGACGGCCTTCGCGGACGATTCCAGGGCCCTCACCAGGTATGGGCGGGCGGATATCGTCCTGACGCCGCATGAGGGTGAATTCGGTCGGCTGTTCCCGCATCTGAAGGACATGCCCGGCAAGCTTGCCCGAACCCGGACCGCGGCGGCGGAAAGCCGCTGCACCATCATTCTCAAGGGCGCCGACACGGTGGTCGCGGCCCCGGACGGGCAGGCCGTGATCAATCTCGACGCGCCGGCCTGGCTGGCAACCGCCGGCTCGGGCGATGTCCTCGCCGGATTGACAACGGGTTTGCTGGGGCAGGGCATGCCACCCTTCGAAGCCGCGGCGGCGGCGGTGTCGTTGCATGGTATGGCGGGCGCGGCCTGCGGCCCGGGCCTGATCGCAGAGGATCTGCCCGAGCAGCTTCCCGGGCTTTTGCGGCAGCTTATGGAGCCGGACGCTGATTGACGGGGCAGGGGCAGGGCTGATCATCCGGCGCGCCGAGCTCGCCGAACAAGCCGTTTGCGCCGAAGTCTTCCTGGCGGCCCATCGCCAAGCCTTCCCTTCTTACCCGGAAGCGCATTACCGCCCTCAGCTTTATTACCAGAGCACCGCGGGGGAGGAGCAATGGGTGTGTTTGTTAGACGGTGAGATATCTGCCGTATTATCAATATATTGGCCGGAGAATTTCATCCATTCTCTTTACGTGAGGCCGGATCGGCAGGGGCGTGGGATCGGCACCCGTCTCCTCGAAGCTGTTACCAACAGGCCCTGGGGGATTGCGAGCTGAAATGCGATGTGGCCAATGTCGCAGCTATGGCGTTCTACCAGCGGCGGGGCTGGCAATCGGTGGGCGAAGGAATGGGTGATAACGGCCCCTGGCTGCGATTGCGCCGCTGGGGCGATCTGCGGTAGAGCGCGCCGCGCCGGTGCGGCAATAATGGCCGGATTTTGCTTGTGCCGCCCGCTTGCGTGTTATACACCCGCGCCCTGATTTGCCCGATGAAATCCCTGGTAAATCAGTATCGAGAAATCAGGGTGTGTCGGGGTTGAAACGCCGGTCTTCCGGCCGATCAGATCGGTGACGCCCGCGAGAGTTCGAGGGTTCACTGGGCGGGCGTGGCGGAACTGGTAGACGCGCGGGATTTAGGTTCCCGTGACGCAAGTCGTGTGGGTTCAAGTCCCTCCGCCCGCACCATGGGATCGGTGCTTCCGGGTGAAGGCGAGAGCCGGAGACCCTGGAGTAGAGATTCTATTTTCGGATCAATCAGATAAACAGCAGAGTTGAACCATGCAGGTTACTGAAACCAATACCAGCGGCTTAAAGCGCGAATATAAAGTGGTGGTCCCCGCGGGCGATCTGCGCTCGAAGGTCGATACCAAGCTGGTCGAGCTGGGACAGCAGGTCAACCTTCCGGGATTTCGCCCGGGTAAAATTCCGATGCAGGTGCTGAAGAAGCGCTATGAGCAGCGGGTCATGGGCGAGGTGGTCAGCGAAGCGGTCAATGACAGCTCGAACAAGCTCATGCAGGAGCGCAATCTGCGCCCGGCGGGCCAGCCGAAGGTTGAAATCGTGAAGCTGGAAGACGGCTCCGATCTCGAATTCAGCGTCGCCCTCGAGATCATCCCCGACATAAAGCCCATGGACTTCAAGACCGTGAAGCTGGAGCGGGTGAAGGTCGAAGTCCCCGAGAGCGAGGTCAATGACAGCCTGGAGCGGATCGCCAAGCGCCAAGGCGGTTCCGAGCCTGCAGCCGATGACCATGCCGCCGCCAAGGGTGATGTCGTGGTGATCGATTTCGTCGGCAGCATCGACGGTACGGAATTCCCCGGTGGCGCCGCGAGCGGCCATTATCTGGAGCTCGGCTCCGGCACGTTCATCCCCGGTTTCGAAGATCAGCTCATCGGTGTGAAAAAGGGCGAGAAGCGCGCCGTGAAGGTGGACTTCCCGGCCGACTACGCGAACAGCGAACTGGCCGGCAAGGCCGCCGAGTTCGATGTGACCATCGGCGAGGTGCGTGCGCCGAAGCAGATGGCGGTCGATGACGAACTCGCGAAGTCGCTCGGGTTGACCGATCTCGCCGAGCTCAAGAAGCAGGCTAAGGAGCGGATCGAAAAGGAATATGGCGGCGTTTCCCGGGCCCGCCTGAAACGCAAGCTGCTTGACATTTTGTCGGACAATCACGATTTCACCCTGCCCGAGAGCTTGGTGGATATTGAATTCGACGCCATCTGGCGCCAAATCGAAGAAGACATGAAAGCCGGTCGCCTCGACGAAGAGGACAAAGGCAAGAGCGAGGAGCAGCTCAAGCAGGAATATCGCGACATCGCGGTGCGCCGTGTGAAGCTGGGCCTGCTGCTCTCCGAGGTTGGGCGGCAGAACAATATCGAGGTTCCGCAGGAAGAGCTCACGCGTGCCGTGATCGCCGAAGCCCGCCGCTATCCGGGCCAGGAAAAGCAGGTCATCGATTTCTATCAGCGCTCGCCGGAAGCCCTCAATCAGCTCCGCGCGCCGCTTTACGAGGAAAAGGTGGTCGATTTCATCGTCGAACAGGCGCAGGTCACCGATCGTCCGCTCTCGCCCGATGAATTCGCCAAGGAAGGCGAGGCGGAACTGGCGGCCCAGAAGAAGTAACCGCCATCGGTTGCCTTCAACCCGGCGGAAGTTAAGATCGAGTATTGCCCGAGTCGGGTACGCGATTCGGGCCTAACCGGAGTTAAGGCACGTCCATGAGAGACCGCGATCCGATCGAGATCTACGACAACATGCTCGTGCCCATGGTGGTCGAACAGACCAACCGGGGCGAGCGGGCTTACGACATCTATTCCCGCCTGCTGAAGGAGCGGATCATCTTCGTGGTCGGCCCGGTCAACGACAACATGGCCAGCCTGGTCTGCGCCCAGTTGTTGTTTCTGGAATCCGAGAACCCGAAGAAGGAAATCGCGCTCTACATCAACTCGCCGGGCGGCGTGGTCACCTCGGGCCTCGCGATGTACGACACCATGCAGTATATCCGCCCGGAAATTTCCACGGTCTGCGTGGGGCTGGCCGCTTCCGCCGGCTCGCTGCTGCTGACCGCAGGGCAGAAGGGCAAGCGATTCAGCCTGCCGAACTCCAACATCATGATCCATCAGCCTTCCGGCGGATTTCAGGGTCAGGCGACGGATATCGAGATCCACGCCAAGGAGATCCTGAAGACCCGGGACCGGCTGAACCGGATCTACGTCAAGCATACCGGTCAGGATCTCTCGGCAATCGAGCATGCCATGGAGCGCGACCGGTTCATGGAACCGGGCGAGGCCAAGGTTTTCGGTCTGATCGACGAGGTCGTGAGCGAGCGTCCGCGCCCAGCCGATGATGAGAATAAATCCTGACGCATACCTGAAGGTACGTTTGGCGGCATCGGGTGGCCGGTTACTCCAAAGCCTTAACCCTTTGCTGAGGAATATAGGTCTAGGCTCACGCTATGTGGGCAGTGGTTCTCGGGTGCCTCTTTTGCGCCGGGAAGGGACGCTGGACGTCCCCGAAAGAGGCATAAACTCGTTGTGTTTCCGGGGATTAACAGTTTAACATGATTTTCGGCAGCGAATCTTGGTGCGCTGCTTCAAGGCTCGGATAGGTTGACGATGAACAAGTCCACCAACGGCGATTCCAAAAATACTCTCTACTGCTCCTTCTGCGGAAAGAGCCAGCACGAGGTCCGAAAGCTCATCGCCGGCCCGACGGTCTTCATTTGCGACGAATGCGTCGAGCTCTGCATGGACATCATCCGTGAAGAGCACAAGACCACCTTGGTGAAATCCCGCGACGGGGTGCCAAGTCCGAAAGACATCTGCAAAGTGCTGGACGATTACGTCATCGGCCAGGACCACGCGAAGAAGGTTCTGTCGGTCGCCGTGCACAACCACTACAAGCGGTTGAGCCACGCCGGGAAGAACAACGACGTCGAACTCTCGAAATCGAACATCCTGCTGGTCGGGCCGACCGGTTGCGGCAAGACCTTGTTGGCGCAGACCTTGGCTCGGATCATCGATGTGCCGTTCACCATGGCGGATGCGACCACGCTGACCGAAGCCGGCTATGTGGGCGAGGATGTCGAGAACATCATCCTGAAGCTGCTGCAATCCGCGGATTACAATGTGGAGCGTGCGCAGCGCGGTATCGTCTATATCGACGAGGTCGATAAGATCAGCCGCAAGTCCGACAACCCGTCGATCACCCGCGACGTGTCGGGTGAGGGCGTGCAGCAGGCCTTGCTGAAGATCATGGAAGGCACCGTCGCCTCGGTGCCTCCGCAGGGCGGCCGTAAGCATCCGCAACAGGAATTCCTGCAGGTCGACACCACCAATATCCTCTTCATCTGCGGCGGCGCTTTTGCCGGCCTGGAAAAGATCATCGCCCATCGCGGACGCAGCGGCTCGGCGATCGGTTTCGGCGCCGATGTGCGTGGCCCGGACGAGCGGGGCGCCGGCGAAATCCTGCGCGAAGTGGAGCCCGAGGACCTGCTGAAATTCGGCCTCATCCCGGAATTTGTCGGCCGTCTGCCCGTGGTCGCCACGCTGGAAGACCTCGACGAGCCGGCGCTCATCAAGATTCTGACCGAACCGAAGAACGCGTTGGTGAAGCAGTATCAGCGGCTATTCGAGATGGAAGACGTCCGCCTCGAATTCGCCGATGACGCGCTCTCGGCGATCGCTCGCAAGGCGATAGCCCGCAAGACCGGTGCCCGCGGCCTGCGCTCCATCATGGAGAGCATCCTGCTGGAGCCGATGTTCGAACTGCCGGGGCTCGATGGCGTGGAAGCGATGGTGATCAGCCGCGAAGTGGTCGACGGCAACGCCCGGCCGCTTTACATCTACACCGACCGTCGCGGCGATGTCGGGACCGGCGCATAGGCGCCGGAGCCTCGTCCATCTTCCGTCCAACATTCCGTGTTAAAATCGGGCTGCGCCCGAATCGCCCCAATTGCGGTGTCGCGGCTGGGCCGGAGCGTGATCTGCGTCATTACAGCTAGTGGCACGGGACTTGAACAGCTACCGGACCTTGAACATTCGCCGTGCCAGCCCAAATAAGTTAACAAGTTGGACTGGCAGGCTGCGGCGCTCGGTCGTAGGTTCCGGTTCGGTGCAAGTCTCAGTTTTCCACAGCCGAATCAAAGAACAAGAGCGTTTCAGGCCGTTGCCGCGTCGCGGTGCCAGGTGACAACAGTTGCGGTGTGGCAGCGGCAGACGATAGTCTGCTCAAAGCCCTGGAGAGCTTAGAGAATCGATGGAACAAAACCCCGCCAAATCACAGAACTACCCGGTGTTGCCGTTACGGGACATCGTGGTCTTCCCGCATATGATCGTGCCGCTCTTCGTAGGGCGCGAGAAGTCGGTAAAAGCCCTCGAAGATGTGATGAAGGATGATAAGCAGATTCTGCTCGTCACCCAGAAGAATGCGGCCCAGGACGACCCGAGTGCGGCCGACATCTACTCCGTCGGCACCGTGGGCACCGTCCTGCAATTGCTGAAGCTTCCCGACGGAACCGTGAAGGTTCTGGTCGAAGGCGGCTATCGGGCGAAGATTGAGCGCTTCGTCGACAACGAGGCCTTTTTCGTCGCCGAAGCCGTGTCGCTTTCCGATACCGCTGATCCGGCCGGCAAGGAAGTGGAGGCGCTCGCCCGTTCGGTGGTGTCCCAGTTCGAGCAGTACATCAAGCTGAATAAGAAAGTGCCGCCCGAGGTGCTGGTCTCGATCAACCAGATCGAAGACCCGTCGAAGCTTGCCGACACGGTCGCTTCGCATCTCTCTTTGAAGATCGCCGAGAAGCAGGAACTGCTGGAGATCGGCTCGGTCAGCGAGCGGCTGGAGAAGATCTATGCCTTCATGGAAGGCGAGATCGGCGTTCTCCAGGTGGAGAAGCGCATCCGCAGCCGCGTCAAGCGCCAGATGGAGAAGACCCAGCGCGAGTACTACCTGAATGAGCAGATGAAGGCCATTCAGAAGGAGCTCGGCGAGGGCGAGGACGGCCGCGATGAAGTGGCCGAAATCGAAGAGCGAGTCAAGAAGACCAAGCTCAGCAAGGAAGCCCGGGAAAAGGCCCAGGGTGAAGTGAAGAAGCTTCGCACCATGAGCCCGATGTCGGCCGAGGCGACGGTGGTGCGCAACTACCTCGACTGGCTGCTGTCGATTCCATGGAACAAGCCGACCAAGATCAAGCGCGACATCAAGCTCGCCCAGAAGGTCCTCAACGAGGACCACTACGGGCTCGAGAAGGTGAAGGAGCGCATCCTCGAATACTTGGCCGTGCAGCAGCGCCAGAAGCGGATCAAGGGGCCGATCCTGTGCCTCGTCGGCCCGCCGGGCGTCGGCAAAACCTCGCTTGGCAAGTCGATCGCGCGTGCGACCGGACGCAACTTCGTTCGGATCAGCCTGGGCGGCGTGCGGGACGAGGCCGAAGTACGCGGCCATCGCCGGACTTATATCGGCTCTATGCCTGGCAAGGTGATCCAGGCGATGAAGAAGGCGAAGTCCTCGAACCCGCTGTTCCTCCTCGACGAGGTGGACAAGCTGGGCGCGGATTGGCGCGGCGATCCGTCCTCGGCTTTGCTGGAGGTCCTGGATCCCGAGCAGAACATCAACTTCAACGACCACTATCTCGAGGTCGATTACGATCTGTCCGACGTGATGTTCATCACGACCGCCAACTCGCTGCGCATGCCGCAGCCGTTGCTGGATCGTATGGAGATCATCCGGATCCCCGGTTACACCGAGGACGAGAAGGTCGAGATCGCGATGCGTCACTTGCTGCCGAAGCAGGTGAAGGATCACGGCTTGAAGAAGACCGAATGGTCGCTGTCGGAAGACGCGATCCGCGACCTGATCCGCTACTACACCCGCGAGGCCGGCGTCCGGAATCTCGAGCGTGAGATCGCCAACCTGGCGCGGAAGGGAATCAAAGAGATTCTGATGAAGAATCTCGACAAGGTTTCCATCACGCGGCGGAATCTCGGCAAGTATGCCGGGATCCGGAAGTTCCGTTACGGCGAGGCCGAGCTGACCGATATGGTCGGCGTGACGACCGGCTTGGCCTGGACGGAAGTCGGTGGCGAGATCCTGACGATCGAAGCGGTGACCTTGCCCGGCAAGGGCAGGGTGATCGCGACGGGTAAGCTCGGCGATGTGATGAAGGAATCCGTGCAAGCGGCCGAATCCTTCGTGAAGTCGCGCGCGGTTGAATTCGGCATCAAGCCGACCTTGTTCAACAAGCGCGACATCCACGTCCACGTGCCGGAAGGCGCCACGCCGAAGGATGGTCCTTCGGCCGGCGTTGCGATGGTGAACACCATCGTCTCGGTGCTGACCGGCAATCCGGTGCGTCGTGATGTCGCGATGACCGGTGAGGTCACCTTGCGCGGACGCGTGCTGCCGATCGGCGGCTTGAAGGAGAAACTGTTGGCGGCACTCCGGGCCGGCATCAAGACCGTGCTCATTCCGGAAGAGAATGAGAAGGACTTGGCCGATATTCCGGACAATGTGAAGAAAGGCCTGCAGATTCTTCCAGTCTCGAGCGTTGAGCAGGTTCTGAAGGCGGCGCTGGTAAAGCCACTGACGCCAATCGAATGGATCGAGCCCGCGGAAATAGAACCGGCTTCGCCGGCTGAAGGCGAAGACGAACGCGGCATCGTTACTCACTGATGCTGCACGATTAGCTCAAATGCGCCGGGAATTTTCCCGGCGCATTTTTTATGTGCCCAGTGTGAATATTGGTTCAGTATTGGCGGTCACATCTGTGGTCAATCCTTTGAGAATCGCGGTTATCCGGATTGACGCCCTTGATTTTAACGCTTTAGAATCCGCGCGATTTTGGCCGCTGCGCGATGCAGGGCCGATTTTGGTTTGCAATTGAGAGGGGGTTCCCCGTGAATAAAAACGACTTGATCGCCGAAGTGGCGGACGACACCGGACTATCGAAGACCGACGCGGCGAAGGCCGTCGATGCGGTATTCGATTCCATCACCAATGCCCTGAAGAAGAATCAGGAGATCCGTCTGGTCGGCTTCGGCACCTTCCATGTGGCGAAGCGTGCGGCCTCGAAGGGCCGCAACCCGCGCACCGGCGAGGAGATCAAGATCCCCGCCTCGAAGCAGCCGAAATTCAAGGCCGGCAAGGGCCTGAAGGACGCGGTGAACTGATCGCCGGTTCCAAAGCCGGATAAAGCGGATAGACGGCCGTCGGGTGTCCCGGCGGCCGTTTGCTTTGGAGGGGGAGGGCAGGCGCTAGCCAAACCCACCGATTTCCATTAAATGCTGGGTTCCCGCGAGGAATGGGCGATTAGCTCAGTTGGTAGAGCGCTTCCTTTACACGGAAGATGTCGGCGGTTCGAGTCCGTCATCGCCCACCACTCTGGAATGCGCATCCCGACCGATCCCACTCGAATGACAATGTTTGTGTCGCTCTCGAACTCCGGAGAGATTTCATGGGCATCATGATCTGCAAAGTCCACGGTCGGGTCGGATTCGTCGAAACCTGCTCCATATCGCGATGCGGATTGACAGCGGGACGGTCCCGAGCGGCCGTCGCTTCAATATTATGGGTAGTCTGTTCATCTGTGGCGAATGCTTCGATTCTCTGGGCTTTGAGAAGTGCATAAACTTGGCGGACATGCCGTTGGAAAAGAGCGCTAAAATCGTTGACGGCCGCTGGGAAGCGTTTGAAGCGGCATATGAGGCCATCGAAGGTCGGCGGCTAATTTGCTGGAAATGTCTTTCGGAAATTGAGAACGCAGCCACCTGATGGCGGCTACGCGACTCTTATCCAGATAGCAAGCCGCCGCCGGCCGAGGCCGACGGCGATGCGACGCGATAACGGAAACGCGTATCAGGCGGCAGCGCCGCCTTGCATCTTCTTGCGGCGATGCATAACGAAGCCGAGGCCGCCGAACGCCGAGATCATCAGCGGCAGGGTCGCGGGAATCGGCGTCGCGGCGACTTGAGTCAGCGAGGCGTTGTCGATATCCCAATAGCTGGCTTCATTGCGGAACAGGAAACCGACTTCGGTATTGGCTTCCGTCGCCACAAAGTCGAACACGAAATGCGTGAAGCTGGTGATTGCGGGGCTGCTGCTGTCAAAGCTCAGCAACTTCACCGGCGTGGACTGCATGTTGTATTCCGCCGAGAAATCTTTATCGCCGCCGAAGCCTTCCATGTCGAAACTGAACTCATATTTTTGCCCGACAGTCGTGGCCACGGTCTGGGACAAAACGCCGTCGCTTCCTTCCGGGCCGGCATGTACATAGCCGAAGGCGGGCAGGACCGAGGTGAAGCTGGTATTGCCCGACAGCGTCCAGCCGTTGAGGTTGCCGGTCGAGAAATCGCCGTTCGTGATGAGATTGACCGGGCTCGCGCTCGCGCCGCCGGCCAGGGCGACGCAGAACGCCGCCGCGAGAAAGGCTCCGAATTTTTTCATGAAACACTCCACGCCATAATGATGACAGCGGACCGCGCTGGCGATGCGAGTCCGCCGGTTTTTCACGGCGGGAAGCTAGAGAGCGAACCTCACAGCAGACATCGAAGTTTCGCGACAATTTATTTAAAAGTGGCCGTTCAGCGTTAACGACAAGGAATGAAAGCCGAGGAATAAATGCTCATCCGTGCCGAGTGAGGCTTCACAGATTCCATCTGAATCCGACCACCGGCAGGGAGATGCCGCGCACGGATTCGAGACGTCGCTCGCCGAGGAGTTTGCCGGCGCAGCGCAAATAGAACCCCCGCGCCGCGGTATTGCCTTCAAGGCACCAGATGAAGGCCGTGGTGAGGCCACGCTGGCGGAAGCGTGTGAAGGCGGTTTCTACAATGGCGCGCCCGATGCCTTGCTCACGCCAATCGGTCTCGACATAGAGCGCATAGATTTCGCCGGCGCCCGGAGCATGGCCACGGGCCGCGCCGATGCTGGCATAGCCCACCACTTTGCCCTCGACTTCGGCGACCAGGGTCCGGTCGTTTTGGCCGATGCCGAGCGACCGCGCCCAGCGCGCGGCTTCGATCTTGGGATCGAGCTGCGCCAGGTAGTTCGCGGGCATGAGGTCGGCATAGGCATCGCGCCAGGCCTCGACATGGATACAGGCGATGGCGGCGGAATCGCGATTCTCCGCGGAACGGATGATGGCGCCTTCCGCGATCACGTGACGTCGTATCTCATGAAATCTGTGCCATCAACTGGGCGAGGCTCCGCTGCAGCTTGCCGACGATCTCGCCAAGCTCGTCGCGGGTCGCGATATAGGGCGGCGAGAGGATGACGATGTCGCCGCGTTTGCCGTCCACATTGCCGCCGACCGGATAGCAGATCAACCCGTTGGCGAAAGCCTGCTGGTTGAGCCGCTGGTAGATCATTTGCTCGCGCGGATAAGGCTCCTTGGTGGCGCG
>DASYDA010000309.1:0-5502 GCA_036499865.1 Dongiaceae bacterium
GGTGCGAAAGATTTCGACATCGTGCTGCTCGACGCACCCTGCTCCGCCACCGGCACTTTGCGCCGCCATCCCGATGTCGCCTGGATCAAGGATCCGCGCGATATCGCGAAACTCGCCGCGGCGCAGGATCGCCTGCTCGACGCCGCGATCCGCCTCACGCGACCGGGCGGCGTGATCCTCTATTGTGTCTGTTCGCTGCAGCTGGAAGAAGGTCCGGCCAGGATCGAAGCGGCGCTGGCGCGCAATGCCGGGACCGCGCGACAGGCTTTTCTCGAGGGCGAAATCTTCGGCCTGCGTGAATTGCTGACGCCGGAAGGCGATCTCCGGACCCTTCCCTGCCACCTCGCCGATCGCGGCGGCATGGACGGCTTCTACGCCGCGCGGCTGCTGAAGACGGCTTAACCGCGCCGCTTCCAGTCCTTCCAATCGGAGAGCAGCGCTTTCGCCATGCGTTCGGCGCCGTCGAACAGCCAGCCTTTCGGGCGCGCGGCGAGATCGCGCCGGATCGCCGCAATGGCGGAACGGCTGGCGAAGTGGAGATTGGCGGTCTCGAATCCCATCGCCGTCAGCAGGGTTCTCTCATCCCGCCGGCGCGGCAGCATGGCGAGATCGATGCGCGCGCAATGCGGCCCCAGGCGGCGGATCTGCCAACCATCGACGAAAACCAGTGTGGGGTCGGGGCAGCGAATCGCCGCCGCCAGCAATTGCTCGCGATAATCCCGTATGCGGTTCGAACGATGGGCATGCCGACCGGCGCCATCCGTATCCCGCCAGCAGACCGCCGGCGGCACGATTGCCTTGGCCTCGCGGGCGACATGGGCGACGGCCTGGTCGGCGATCGCCGTGTAGCGCGGCCGGCCGAGGCTGCCGACGCCGCTCACCCTTGCGACGATGCGGAAATTCTTCACCGGTTGCGGCATATGGCACGCCAGCAATTTGCGAATCTCGCTCGGCGCTGCGATGGTGCGCAGCGCGTCGAGCTTGGCCCAGAAACGATCCGGCTCGCGTTCCGCGGAGAGCGCCATGATGCGCAAAGGCCCGGCGCCTTCTTCCAGCACGAAGGGGCCGACGCCATGGAGCCCCGCCCCGTACCCCTTGAGGATCGCCTTGCAGGCGGATTTCGGCGCGATCGTCAGATGGCCCTGCCGATAGGCCAGCAAAGCACTGGTCGCCAATCGCACCAGGTCGAGGGTGTAGGTGCCGGGGGCGGTCTCATCGACATCGTTGACGCCCCAGACCAGCCGGCCTTCGGAATCGCGCCAGGTGCCGAAATTCTCCACGTGAAGATCGCCCACCGCCAGCAGGCGGGGCGCATCGGCGAGTTCGGGACAGACCTCGGGCCAGATTTCCAACCAGCGGAAATAGGTGCCGCGCAGGAAGGAGAAGGGATCGGCTGTCATCCGGCGGTGCTTCAAACGCAGGTCGCGCTTGGAGACCGGCATCTGCTCCCGGCGCATCTGCTCCCTGAGCCAATGCTCGTAGCTGCGCACCGCTTCGACGATGTTCATGCCCATCCCCCGATGCCCGTCCCCAGCATGTTCGCGAACATGTTCGCCAAGATGTTCGCGCCCCACTGGCGGCGATCTTTCCCCGCCGCCAGTCGAGCCTATATACGCCGGCTCAGATGTTCCTGCTCATATTATCGTATTCACCACGCCGCCATCCACCCGGAGCGCCGCGCCATTGGTGGCGGAGGCCTCCTTGGAGGAGACATAGACCACCATATTCGCGACCTCTTCCACCGTCGCCAGGCGTTTCAGCAGCGAGGTCGAGCGGTGCTGTGCGATGAAATCATTCCCTATCTGATCCGCCGAGACACCCTGCTCGCCGGCCATCTTCTCCAGGAAATCGGCGACGCCGTCGGAACGGGTCGGGCCGGGCAGCACGGCATTCACGGTGACGCCGGTTCCCGCCGTCATCTGCGCGAGCCCGCGCGAGATCGCAAGCTGCGCGGTCTTGGTGGTGCCGTAATGGATCATCTCGACCGGGATGTTGATCGCGGATTCACTGGAGATGAAGACGATGCGGCCCCAGTTCTTCGCCAGCATCTTCGGCAGATAATGACGCGAGAGGCGCACGCCGCTCATCACATTGACTTCGAAGAAGCGCATCCAGTCGGCATCGGGGATATCGCCGAAGGGCTTCGGGTCGAAGATGCCCATATTGTTGATCAGGATGTCCGCATCGCCCGCTTTGGCGAGGAAGGCCTCGACGCCCGCCGCATTGCCGAGATCGGCGGCGACACCCTCGGCTTTGGCGCCCGGCACCGCCTTTTGCAGGCGCGCCACAGCCTCCTTGACCTTGGCCTCGCTGCGGCCGTTCACAACGACGGCCGCGCCGGACTGGGCAAGGCCGGCGGCGATGGCATGGCCGATGCCGGCCGTTGATCCGGTGACGATGGCACGTTTGCCGGTGAGGTCGATCCGCATGATTGAAAGGTCCCTATCGCTGATTTTCCAGGCTTCTTCCAGATGGCATAAGCCTTTTAAAAGACAAGCCTCACTCGCCGGATAGGGACGCTTATCACAGGTCTTGGTCCCCAGCGGACACTGCTAAATGACAGTTTACTGTCAATCGTTCCCATGAACCGCGTGGGGGGATACGGCGACGTCACGATTGATTTATTCTGGTTCCATCGCCGTTCGGGGCGGATCGGGCCTTGTCGTTGTCCAAAGGGGAAACAGTCCATGAAGGCGTTGCCAAAGCTTTTACCGACCACCGCCGAAGGCGAGAGTTTCGGGGGCGTCACCTATCACATCGATGGTGAACTCGTGCCGGTCCTCACCGTCGATGTTTCTAAGATGCCGGTCTTCTTCGAACATCACATCCTGCTCTGGAAGCATGCCGAGGTGGAAATCGGCTTGAAGGCGATGAAAGGCGCCCTGAAGCGCATGATGGCGGGGATGCAGATTTTCGTCACCGAGGCGAGCGGCAGCGGCATGATCGCCTTCAGCCGGGACGGCGCCGGCCATATCGCGCCGATTCATCTCAAGGCCGGCACGGAGATCCAGGTGCGCGAGCACCAGTTTCTCGCTGCGACCGGCAATATCGGATACACCTTCGAGCGCGTGCGCGGCGCCGCCAATATGCTGTTCGGCGGCTCGGGCTTCTTCATCGACCGTTTCTGGGCGGAGAGCGACGGGATCGTCTGGCTGCACGGCTACGGGAACGTCTTCGAGAAGGTGCTGGAGCCCGGCGAGATCATCGACATCGAGCCCGGCGGATGGCTCTACAAGGATCCGGAAGTCAAGATGGAAACCATCGTCGGCCGGCTGACCGCCGGGTTTTTCGGCGGGATGAATTTCATCGTCAACCGCTTCACCGGCCCCGGCCGCGTCGGCATCCAGTCCATGTATCTCCACATGCCGTCGGGGGACTAGGAGGCCGTCCCACACACCGGGATTCCGGCGGCGGCGCTTAAGGTCTCATTAACCCCGCTTGCGCATAGTGGCTTCGGTTTTATCAACCTTCACTGCAGCGGACCGAAGCCATGGCCGAAAGCTGGGATATGTCGTTCCTGATCGATCAGGCGACCCAGATTCAGGAAGCGCGCGGCAATCTCGGACGCCATTTCGGCGTGCTGCAGCAGGTGCTGGTCGGCAAGCATCTGGTGAATTTCGTCGGCGCCGAGGACCGCCTGCCTTTCCTCCGCATGATGGGAAAGCTTTCGCAGCGGGCCACCGCCGATATCGTATCGATCCGGTTCAAGACGCCACTCAGCGGCGAACATCAGCTCGCCATGCAGGCCCGGCCGGGGCCGAGCCCGACCACCTGGTGGCTGCTGCTCAGCGACGGCGTCGCCGATGCCGATGCCGTGCCGGCGATCGCCGATCTCGTCGAGGCCGATGCCATGGCGTCGGAGGCGGAATTCACCGCCCTGGCGCAGAGCATCGGCAGCGAAATGCCGAGCAGCATGGATCTTTCCGTGTTCCGATCGGCGCTGCTCGCCGACAACCAGCCGGCTGAAATGCTCTCGGAAGCCAAGAGCACCGAATTGGAGCAGCGCATCGGCGACACCCTGCGGGAGAACGCCACCGGCGGGATCGTCACCCAATCCGCACCGGGCGAATATGCCCTGATGCACGACAAGCAAGTCCCGGCCCAACAGATCGCCGACCGGATCGTCGTCGCGGCGGATCAGGCGGGCGTCTCGGCGGAAACGCTGGGCCTCTCCCATCAGACCGAGGCGATGCCTGAGGATGCCGAGGCCAAGGAAGTGCGCGACCTCATCCGCAACATGCGCCAGGATCTGGCGGAACGCGGCAAGCCGAAACGCGCCCACGCGGCGAGCGCCGGAATGGACAGCGCCCGCAAGCCCTCGCTGATCGACACGCTGAAGAGTCTGGTCGGGCGCTAGAACCCCGGGCGCTAGAACTTCGGGCGCGAGATCAGCCGCGCAAGGCCGCCTGCACGGCGGCATCCAGCGCATTCAGAAATCGCGAACGGTCGGCCTTGGAAAAAGGCGGCGGGCCGCCGGTATTGACGCCGGTCTCCCGCAGATAGCGCCCGACCTCGCGGCCCGCCAGCGCATTGCCGATATTGTTCTTGGTCCAATGCGTGCCGTTCGACGCCACCGCGCGCGCATCCTTGGCGAGGCAGCGCGAGGCCAGCGGAATATCCGAGGTGACGCAGACATCTTTCGCGGTGATGCGCTCGGCGATCCAGTCATCCGCCTTGTCGGCGCCCTCGGAGACCGTGATCATCGCGACCTTGGGATTGCGCGACGGCAATATCGGCCGCGACCCGTTGGAAACCACATAGACCTTGAGATCCAGCCGCTCCGCCACGCGATAAACCTCCTCGCGCACCGGGCAGGCATCGGCATCGATATAGATTTCGGTCACGAACCCGACGTTCCCCGCCTTACCACTCCAAGATAACCTTGCCGGATTGCCCGCTCAGCATGGTCTGGAAACCTTCGACATAATCCTTCACCGGGAAATGGTGGGTGAGGATCGGGTTCAGGTTCAGGCCGGATTGCAGCATGGCGACCATCTTGTACCAGGTCTCGAACATCTCGCGGCCATAGATGCCTTTGATCTCCAGGCCCTTGAAGATGACCTGGTTCCAGTCGATCGCGGTGTTGGCGGGCGGGATGCCGAGCATCGCCACCTTGCCGCCGTGATTCATGTGCTCCAGCATGGTGGTGAAGGCCGAGGGCACGCCGGACATCTCCAAGCCGACATCGAAGCCTTCCACCATGCCGAGCTCGGTCATCACGTCCTTCAGCTTCTCGCGCCCGACATTGACCGCGCGATGCGCGCCCATCTTGGTCGCGAGATCGAGGCGGTAATCGTTGACATCGGTGACCACGACGAAGCGCGCGCCCACATGCCGCGCGATGGCGACCGCCATGATGCCGATCGGCCCGGCGCCGGTGATCAGCACATCCTCGCCCACCAGGTTGAAAGCCAAGGCCGTATGCGTGGCATTGCCGAAGGGATCGAAGATCGCCGCGAGATTGCTGTCGATGTTGTCCGGGATCTTGAAGGCATTGAAGGC
>DASYDA010000310.1:0-12112 GCA_036499865.1 Dongiaceae bacterium
CAGACGATCTCCATCACCTTATGGCTGTCGATGTCGTGTGCCTTGCAGAAGCCGCCGATCTCATTGGCGAAGACGATCTTCGCCGCATGCCAGGCATTGTTCGCATATTTCACCGCCTCGGCGGTCGCGAGATCGGTGACATGCACCTGGCCCGGGATGTTCTTGTTCATCTCGCGCAGCATCCGTTCGGTGCGCGCATCGTCCGCTCCGATAATCACCGTGCCGGCTTCGCGGTAGTCGCGGATGGCGCTGCCCTCGCGCAGGAATTCGGGAAAGATCGCCAGGCCGAAATCGCTCCCGGCGCGTTTGCCGGAACCGCGCTCCAGCGCCGGCAGCACCACTTCGCGCATCGATCCCGGCAGCATGGTCGAGCGCACCACGACGGCATGGAAATCGCTTTTCCGTTTCAACGCCTCGCCGATGCTCTCGCAGACCCGCGCAACCTGCGAGAGATCGAGATCGCCATTGGCCCGGCTCGGTGTGCCGACACAGACGATCGAGCATTCCGTGCCGGTCACGGCATCGACGGCATCCGTGGTCGCCCGCAGTCGGCGTTCCCGCACGGTTTCTCGCACCAGCTCGGCGAGGCCGGCCTCGACGATGGGCGCGACGCCGTCATTGATCATCTTGGCTTTGTCGGGATTGCTGTCCACGGCGACGACCTGGTGGCCGTCCGCGGCAAGGCAGGCCGCAGAGACGGCACCGACATATCCGATCCCGAAGACCGAAATACGCATGGTCGAAAATCGTCCTGTCAGTGGAAGCAGTGGAGGCTAGAAGGCGTTCTTGCCGAAGGCGCAGACCGCTCCGGTCAGCAGCAGGATCTTCAGATCCAGCCACAACGACCAGTGGTCGATATAGTAGAGATCACAGGTAACCCGGGACTGCAAGCCTTCGGCGGTTTCGACGGCGCCGCGATGGCCCTTGACCTGCGCCCAACCGGTGATGCCGGGCTTCACCCGATGCCGGAAGGAATATTCCGCCACGATTTCATAGTTCAAACGATCCTGGACCCGCATCTGGACCGGCAAGGGGCGCGGGCCCACCAGGGACATGTCGCCCTTCAGCACATTGATAAGCTGCGGCAGCTCGTCGAGGCTGGTGCGCCGCAGAAAGGCGCCGAGCGGCGTTACCCGGGGATCGTTGCGCTGCGCCTGCCGCGCCCCGCCCAGGTCCTGCATGTCGGTGCGCATGCTGCGGAACTTGAGCACCCGGATGCTGCGATTGCCCAATCCGTAGCGTTCCTGGCGGAAGAATACCGGGCCGGGACTGGTCAGCTTCACCGCGAGCGCGATGCCGATCAACAGAGGGCCCATCAGGACCAGCAACACGGCCGCGATGGCGCGATCGAAGATATCCTTGATGAAACGCTGCGACGCACGCAACGGACGCTGGGCGAGCGACATCATCTGCAGGCCGGCCATCTCGGCATCGGCCGATGATTGCGGCACGCGGAAGCCGACCAGATCCGGCGCCAGGGAAATATCGACCGGGAGCTGCTTCAAACGCTGCAGAACGTTCAGCAGGCGCTCTTCCGCATGATGCGGCAAAGCGATGATGATTTTGTCCAGGGGTGCCTGCCGATAGTAATCGACGAGATCCTGGGTGGTGCCGCGGATCAGGTGCGAAAGCCCGACCCGGTCCGGCTCGCGGCCGCGCCGATCGTCGAACACGCCCACCACCTGCACGATATCGGCCGCGTTCGCCTGCAGCCACTCGACCAGGCGCTGCGCCGGTTCGCCGGAGCCGACGATCGCGACGCGATGGCCGGTGAGTGCGGTCCGGCGCCAGCGGCGCAGCATCGGATGGGCGATGGCATGAAGGGCCAGGGCGCCGCCGCCGCCGGCGATGCCCCAGGCGAGCAGCCAGGCGAGCAGGGGCTCGCCCTGCCAGGTGATCTGCAGGCTTAAGGCCGAGCAGATGAAATAGACTCCGGCCACCGGCCCCACGGTCGTCGCCAGCACGATGAGGAGCTGAACCACGGTCGGGCGGCGGATCATCTTCAGGCCGTCATGGGCATCGATGGCCCGGCAAAGCGCACAGAACAGGGCGGTGCCCAGGCAGAGCGCCAGGCCCGCCTCCATCGACGTCGCGGCGCCGGCCACCAGGAGTTCGGCACGAAAAGCGAGCAACAATCCGGACAAGGCGAACCAGGCGGCATCGACCACGAGAAAGGTCAATCCGATCGTGCTGGGTTCGACGAAACGGTGGCGCGGGAGTGAAGACGCCGCGTCGGACCGCACGCAGGCTGCCTCAAATACCGAACCGTCCATGCAGAGCCACCCCTTGGCCGACCCGTGGACCACGCGATCCGGGGATTGTGGCCGAAGATCGGAGCCTCCCCCTGATTCGTGGCGAACGAAAAGCAAGTGTTGTTAACGCGTTAGACCCCGTCCTGTCGATTGCCCAACAGCAACAAATAAAGAAGGTTGCCCGAAAAGCGCATATACTGGTGTGACCCACTACCATTTTGCGAAAACGACGACTTCGCAACTGCTAACGCAAAACATATGCTCGCCCGACTGTCGGTTGGCTGACCCGATCCGGCATCCTCAATCGTTGCGGGATCGAACGTCGTGAACCTTCTCTTTACCAAGCTTTGGCCATATGACGGATCATCCGTTTTGGATTCCCCGATCGCTTTCATGAGGAAATCGACTTGGCCGCTATGACGACACTGCCCTCCATCCGGGAATTGCTCGCGGACGTGTTTCGCAACATTCGGCTGATCGTGATCGCCCTGGTGATCCCGCCGCTGATCGCGGTGGCGGTATCGATGCTGCTGAAGCCGGTCTATCAAGCGGATGCGAAGCTGCTGATCAAACCCGGCCGGGAATATATGCCGAACAGCAATCTCGGCCAGAGCGATCAGGGCGCGCCGGCATCCAGCATGCAGGAGATCGTGAAATCGGAAATCGAGATCCTGAACAGCAGCGATCTCGCCCAGGACGTGCTGTCCAAGCTGACCATTTCCGGCGTGTTCCCGGGCCTCTCGTCGAAAGACGCCGACCCGGCCGCACAGGACAAGGCGGTCGCCTTGTTCGGCAAGCAGTTGGACGCCACGCCGATCGAGCTTTCGAACGTCGTCAGCGTTTCCTTCAAGAGCGCCGACTCCCATATCGCAACGAAGGTGTTGCAGACCCTGCTCGCCGATTTCCAGGCCCGGCACGTGACGCTCTACAGCGCCGGCCTGACCGGACCCATCCAGGAGCAGATCGCCGAGAAGCAGAAGCAGATCCAGGATCTGGATTCGCAGCGCATCGCCTATCAGAACGCCAATGGCGCGTTCTCGATTCCCGAGCAGCGCGCCAGCCTGATCCAGCAGCGCGCCCAGATCGCTTCGCTGCTGCAAGATGCGGAGATCAAGAGCGAGGCCCTGCAGCAGCAGATAACTTTCCTCACGAAAAGCCGCGCCAATACGCCGAAGAGCGCGCCGATCGATACCGAAATCGATCCGACCTCGTCGAACACCGCCGTCGCCCAGCTCATGACCCTGAAGCAGAAGGAGCAGGAACTGCTCCAGCACTACCAGCCGACCGCGCCCGCCGTCCTGCAGATACAATCGCAGATCGCCGATACCGAGCAACTCGTGCAATCGACGCAGAGCAGCAAGGTCAGGACCGGCGCCAATCCCCTGCTGGCCTCGATCGATCAGCAGCTCTTGACCACACAATCCGAACTGGCGCCGATCTCCTCCCAGGTCAATGGCTATAAGGGACAGGCCGCGTCCCTGGACGATCAGCTGCGCAAGCTCCAGGACAACGAGCTTCAGGTCAACAATCTGCAGCGCCAGATCGACAGCATGACGGCGGAGCTGCAGAACCTGCGCGCCAATCTCGAACAGGCCCGCATGGCCGACGACATGGACGAGGCCAAGGTCTCCAGCATTTCCGTGATCGACGCGCCGCGCCTGGAATCGAAGCCGGTATTCCCCAAGAAGACCGTTTTCGCCCTCGGCGGGCTCGGCCTCGGCTTCGCCCTTTCGATGATGATCATCCTGGTCTCGCTGACCTTCGGCAACACCATCATCACCACCGAAGGCGCCGAGCGGATCCTGAACGCGCCGGTCGTGGCCGCTTTGCCGAAACTGAAGGGGCTGGCCGCCGAGTAGCGGCCGGGATCGGCGTTCCAAGAGGCGAAAGTGGATCTCGGTTGGTATTTCCGGCGTCTGCGCCGCATGTCGGCGAGCGAGATCGCTTCGCGCCTCCGAGCGGCGGCGATCCAGCAGGCTTGGCGATTCGGCGGGACGCAGGACCGGTTTTCCCGATCCGCTTCGCCTCTGGCCTGGACCGGCGCATCTCCAGCGAAACCGGACGAGCCCTATTTCCGCCCGGTCGATCCCGCCGCCAAAGCCCGCCTCCTGGCTGCGGCGCATGCGATCATGAACGGGCATTGGCGGGTGTTCGGCCACAACTTCGATACCTCTATTCCAGATCCCGACTGGCATCGCGACATCCACACCGGCAAGCGCTTCGCACCCGATCGCTATTGCTTCGATGTTCCCTATCGCGACGTCGAAAAGATCGGTGACGTCAAATCGATCTGGGAGCCCTCGCGCCTGCATCACGTGACCGTGCTGGCGGCCGCCTATCGTCTCTCCGGCGAGGAACGTTTTGCGCAGCGCGCCGCCGATCACCTGCAGTCCTGGTGGAAGGCCAATCCGCCTTTGCGCGGCGTCCACTGGCTGAGCGGCATCGAGCTGGGCATGCGCCTGATCGCCTGGGTCTGGACGCGCCGGCTGCTGGCGGAATGGCCGGGTGTGGGGGCGCTGTTCGAGGGCAATCCCGCCTTCCGCCTGCAGCTCTTTCAGCATGAACGCTGGCTGGCGGCTTTGCACAGCCGCGGTTCTTCCGCCAACAACCACCTCATCGCCGAAGCCGCCGGATTGTTCATGGCCGCGACAGCATTCGGCGGGCCTGCCGAGCAGGAGCGATGGGCCCGTCTCGCTGCGGGAATCCTGGAACAGGAAATCGTCTCCCAGACTTTCCCCGACGGCTTCAATCGCGAACTCGCCTTCGGCTATCACGGCTATGCGCTGGGGCTGTTCATGCTGGCGGCGCTGGAAGGCGAAGCGGCGGAACGGCCGATGTCCGACGATTACTGGCGCATCATGAGCCGCATGGCCGATGCGATGGCGGCCAATCTCGGGATCGATGCCACCGGCGCGACCCCGCGCTGCATCGCACCGCGCCAGGGCGACGGTGACGATGCCCATGCCTTGATGCTGGATGCGCCCGGTGACGGGGCCTGGCCACCCCTCCTCGATCTTTGCGGCGCGGCGCTGGATGCCCTGCCCTGGTGGCCGGATCCGGTCCAACCATCCGTGCTCGCAGCCCTGGGCGCGCCACTTGCCCGGGGCCGCGCCATGGCGCAATCACGCCGCGCCGAAATAAGGCCGGCCGGGCGTCCCCATCGCTTTGCCGAGGCGGGCGTCACCTTCCTGCGCGACGAGGCCGAGACGCCCCGTTCGATCTGTTGCCGCGTCGATCACGGCCCGCATGGCTTCCTTTCAACCGCCGCGCATGGCCATGCCGATGCGCTTTCCTTCGAGCTCAGTATCGGCGGCCATCCGATCCTCATCGATCCCGGAACCTATTGCTATCAGAGCGACCCGTCCTGGCGGCGCTATTTCCGTTCGACCATCGCGCACAACACGCTGGAACTCGGCGGCGTCGATCAGGCCATCCAGGCCGGTTTGTTTCTGTGGTCGAGCCAGCCGACAAGCTGGCTGGAATCCGCCACCGGCATCGATCACGGCGAAGTCGCGGAACTGATCATCGCCCATGATGGCTATCGACGACTGGAACCGCGGGCTACACATATTCGGCATTTTCGTTACGACCGGCCGCAAGCCAGCTTACGGATCGAAGACCGGGTGGAAGCCAAGGCGCCGATCACCGCCCGGCTCGCCTTTCACCTCGATCCCCGCGTCGAATGCCTGCTGGAAGGCCATCGCGCGACCCTCATCTGGACCGCGGGCAGCGCCGTCCTGGACCTGGCCGACAACCTGACATGGCGATTGCATCGCGGCGAAACACAACCTCCGCTTGGCTGGTATTCCGTGGAATTCGGTGAGAAAGTGCCGGCCGTTTCCCTGATCGGGAGCGGGACTTTGGTCGCGGGTGCGCGTTTGGAAACCTGTCTGCGTGTGGGTGCATCATCGTCTTCCCCGCACGGCCAGCACACAGAAAGCGGATTGGAGAACGGCAAACCATGACCCGGGGAAACCGCGTCCTCATCGTGGTGCAGAATCTGCCCGTGCCCTTCGATCGTCGCGTCTGGCTCGAGGCGACGACCCTGACCGCGAACGGGTATCGCGTCAGCGTGATCTGTCCGCAGATGCGCGGCTTCACCGCGAGCCGGGAGACAATAGAAAACATCGACATCTACCGTTATCCGCTGCCGATCGACGCCCAGGGAAAGCTCGGTTTCGTGATGGAATTCGCCTGGTGCCTTCTGATGACGGCGCTGCTGAGCGTCCGGGTGCAGCTTTTCGGCCGCGGCTTCGACATCCTGCATGTCTGCAATCCGCCCGAGACCTATTGGCCGCTCGCCTGGTTCTGGCGGGTGTTCGGGAAGCGTTTCATCTTCGACCATCACGATCTCTCGCCCGAGATGTTCGCGGTCAAGTTCGAGAAGCAAGGCGGCGCCCTGTTCCGCGCGCTCCTGTTCCTGGAGCGCATGACCTTTCGCGCCGCGCAGATCGTGATCACCACCAATGAAAGCCATAAGCGGGTCGCGGTCGAGCGCGGCGGCAAACGGCCGGAAGATGTGTTCATCGTGCGTTCGGGGCCGGATCTCTCGCGCTTTTCCACCTATCCGCCGGAACCGAAATGGCGTCAGGGCAAGCCGTTCCTGATCGCCTATCTGGGCGAGATCTGCAAACAGGACGGTGTCGATCATCTGGTACGCGCGGTGAAGATTCTGCGCGACGAAATCAAGCGGACCGACTTCCATTGCATCTTCATGGGCGGCGGTCCGCATCAGAAGGCGGTCGCCAGCTATGCGGCGGAGATCGGCGTGCAGGAGCTCTGCAGCTTCACCGGCCGGGTGAGCGACGAGGATCTCTGCCGGGTGCTCTCCTCCACCGATATCGGCATCGACCCCGACCCGAAGAACGACTGGTCCAACCAGAGCACCATGAACAAGGTCATCGAATACATGTTCTTCGGCGTGCCGGTCCTGTCCTATGACCTGCACGAGACGCGGGTTTCCGCCGGCGAGGCGGGGATGTTCGTGACCGCGAATGACGAACGCGCTTTGGCGCGGGGCATCGCGGTCCTGCTCGACGATCCGGAACGACGCAAGGCGATGGGCGCGATCGGCTATAATCGGGTGCGCGAAGCCCTCGCCTGGAATTTTTCGGTGGCGCCGCTTCTCGCCGCCTACCGCGCGGCGTGCGGCGATCGTACGGCAACGGTTGAAACCGCCGCGCAGTCGAACACATGATTCCCATCCGTCTCTCGCCTGGTCTCTGGTCCCCGGTCATCCGACGGATCGACCGGCATGCCGGATATGCCGGCGGGCAGATGGCGCTCACTTTCGACGATGGGCCAGATCCGGAAACCACGCCGCACCTGATCGCCGCTTTGGCGGAGGCCCGCGCGACCGCAACGTTCTTCCTCTGCGGGATTCGCGTCGCGCAGCATCCGGACCTGGTTCAGGCACTCGTCGATTCCGGCCACACCGTCTACGCCCATGGCTGGGACCATCGGCTCTATGCGTCGTCGGAAGCCTCCGATGCCGCAGCGGCCACCGCACGCACCGAGACCTTGCTGGCGCGCCACCGCCCCACGCCCGCCATCTATCTGATGCGGCTTCCCTACAATGCCGGATTCAACCGCATCGCCATCCATCGCGCCATGCGCGGCTTCCACCCCGATGTCCAGTTCGCTTGGTGGAGCCATGTCATCGCCGACTACCAGATCGCGGCCACCCGCCAATCGGAAAGCGCGGTCCGCGCCGCCTGTGTCGATACGGTCTCCCAACTGGAAGCCTCAGGCAATCTCGCCGGCGGAATATTGCTGCTGCATGACGCGCCGTTCGATCAGCCCCGCCAACAGGCGGTCGCGATCACGCGGATCCTTCTACCTGAAGTACTGCGGATGCTGGCGCGGCATGGGATCGCGGCGGTCCGTCTGGAACCGATCGCACGGCCATCCGGATTGCAGCGCTATGCCTTTTTCTCGCCGGCGCCGATGCTGATCAAGCCGGCGTGATTCTCAAGCGCGATCCAGAAGGCTGACGAAAACCGGCGCCTTTCCGTTGGCCAGCCGATAGGGCGCATCGCGGACGTCGAATTCGATGCGCACCGAACTCGGGACCTTCTGGTAGAAATTGCGCCGGATCGCCGGAAGCGTTTCATCGGAATAGCGCAGATTGGGAACCACAATGATCTGCACGAGGTCGGCGGCCTGCTGCAGCAATTGCACCGTGGCGGCGCCGGCCACGCCGCGCGACACCTGGGCCAGGGCATAGACCCGCGCGCCGTTCGCGAGGTGCAGCACCTCGGATGCGCGGCCGCCGATGCCGCGGAATGGCTCCAGCCCCAGGGTGATTCTTTCCAGCTGATCTGCGGAAGCAGCCTTAGGCACCGAGGCGATGTCGCCGGTTTCGTAGCGGACCAGCGGCTGCAAGCGATTCCAGAAACTGGTTCCCACGATGCGGAACTCGCCGGCATCGTCGGCGATCAGTTCGGTGGCGCTATAGGGATGCACGAACCAATAGAGGCCGTCTTCGAGCGAATAGGCGAGGGAGACGCGTTCCGCCATGCCGTAATGGTCGAGCAGCATGCAGCCGAAAGCGGCGCGGGCGCGGTTGCGCAAGCCTGGCCGCATGGTCTCCGAGGAACTGATCGTCAGCTTCCACCGCAGTTTGGCGCCATGTTCCTCGGCAAGACTGGTGAGCAGTTCCAGGCTGCTGGGATAGGCCAGCATGACGTCGGGACGGAACGCCGCGAGTTCCGCCGCGAAAGCCGGAAAATTCACCGGACTGAGATGGCTGGAGGAAAGCACCAGCCGCCGTTTGCCGAAACGCCGCCAGAACGGCGCCGTCTGATCGTCCGGATCCTTGATGTGATCGCCGCGGAGAACGGCAACCCGGCACCGCGCGAGATCGACTCCGGCTTTGGCTGCCAGCCAGTCGAGAGTGGCCTGTTCCGCGGTAACCGAAGCCGGCGAGCGCAGCAATTGCAGCGGCTGGCCGGATGAACCGCCTGTGGTCGCCGAGACGCCGGCCCGGAGGTTGCCCGCTCGGAAATCCGCGGCGCGCGCCTGCAAGGTCTCCTTGGTCAGGACCGGGAAACCGGCGAATTCCCGCCGTTCATTGGAGGCATAGCCCGGCACCTCCGCCGCCCAGGCAACCGTCCGGGCCAGCAGGTTCGATCGGAGTGCGCTACGCTCCGCCAGATTTGCATCGGCCGTATCTTTCAGCAATCGGCGGAATCGCCGGTAATAGAGCGGATTGCGCCGAATCAAATCCTCGGCGAATGGCAGCCGCTTGAAAAACTCACGCATCGTCGAAAATCATCCGGCCACCCGCCGCGGAAACGAAAGCATGATCCGACGTCTCCGCAGATCGGGCTTCGATCCCCCCAATATCAGTCCTCGATAGCAGAGGGACGCAATGCCGCAGCGGGGCGAACAGTTCCCAGCCACCGTTTCTCGACGAAAAGCGGCCTGCTTTACTCGGCTGCTCGTGAGGTCGGCGACGTTTCTCCTCCGCCGAAGATATCCTGTATCGTCACATCGGATTGCCGGCCGGTGAGCAGCGGTACATAGACGACGTCACCCGCCATTACCGGAATATCAACCGAGGTGTCGAGCCCGCGCAATGCCTTGCGCAGGTCCAGCGTAACCTTAAGCGGCGTTCCGGCGGTCGCGTGGCGCACGACGGTCACCTTGCTCATATCGGCCTGTCCGTCGAAGCCGCCCGCGCGGCCGATGATTTGCAGGAGCGTCTCGTCGCCGGCCAAGGGGACTGCCTGCGGCTGACGCACCTCGCCCTGCACCACCACGCTGTTGGCGCCGAAGCCTTTGACGACCACGGCGAGATCTGGATTCTTCAGGACCTTGGTATATTGCTGTTTCAGGCTGTCGCTGGCCTGTTGGGGCGTCATTCCGGCGATCGGGAACTCGCCCACCAACGGGAGCTGGATCTTGCCGTCCGGCCGGACCGGCACCGCGGTCGCATTGTATTCGGGCGTATAGAAGAAAGTGATGTCGAGCTGATCGCCGGGGTGAATCTGATAACCGGTGCTCTTCGCCCGCTGATATTCAGCATCGAACTGGCTGACCGTGTTCATCGGGACCTTGGCTGCGCAGCCCGCAAGGCCGAACAACAAAACAGCGACGATCGTCACAAAAGCTTGATTCATCCCGCGCATCGAAATTCCTATCCTGAGCCCGCCGCGATTAACCTTGTTTTTACTGCGTTCTATTTTCTGCGTTCTGCTTCTTCTCTGACTCTATCCGTGATTGCCGAGCGCAGATCATTCGCAAAATGGCCCGCAATGGTTAAAACACGGTATCCATCGGCGCAAGATACGGATTCTCCGAGATTAAGCCCAGGGAACTACCTCTATTTATGGTTACCCACGCGGTATTTTGGAACCACAGGCGGCTCTTGCAGCGTTATAACGCGAGTCAGGAAAAAAACCGGCGGAAATCCAGCGGTGTTTTCATGCGGCCGAAGCTTTGGCGCTCCCGCCGAACCGGTTTGGCCGAAGATTTGGACTGGAGACCTCGATGTGCATGCCACGAAGGTTTAATAGACGCCTTTCATCCTCTCCCATAGGATTCGGAATTTGCCAGGCATAGCCGGCCAAGGAGTAATGATGTCTTCGATCGAGCCAAACCGGACTCCGCCGGTCGTTCCCGTTATTCTCGCTGGCGGCGCCGGCAATCGTCTATGGCCGCTTTCGCGGCAGGAATTCCCAAAGCAGCTCATTCCGCTTCTTGGCGAGCACTCCCTGGTCCAGCAGACCGCCTTGCGCTTCGCCGATGCAGAACATTTTGCGGCGCCTTTGGTGATCACCGGCGAGGCGATCCGCTTCACGATCGCCGAACAGCTCCGCCAGGTGGGCATCGCGCCCGCGGCTTTGGTGCTGGAACCAATGGGCCGGGGCACGGCGCCCGCGGTCGCGGTCGCGGCCCTGCTGGCTGCGGAATCCGATCCCGGTTCGGTCATCATGGTGGCGCCCTCGGATCATGCGGTCCGGGATCTCGTTTCCCTGCATGGCGCCGTGGCGGTTGCCGCCGAAGCCGCAAGGCGGGACTTCCTGGTCACCTTCTCGATCGTGCCCACGCATGCTGAAACCGGCTACGGCTATGTCGAGCGCGGCGAGCCGGTCGGTGCCATCGACGGCGCTTTCCGCGTCGCTTCCTTCGTCGAGAAGCCGATTGCCGCGGTGGCCGAAAGCATGGTCGCCGGCGGACGGCATTTCTGGAACAGCGGCATGTTCATCTTCCGCGCCGCCCGCTTCATCGAGGAATTGAGAAAGCACGAACCAGGGATTCTGGCGGCGGCCGAAGCGGCGCTGGCCAATCGCAGCGCCGATCTCGATTTCGTGCGCCTCGACGCCGCCGCATTCGCCAAAAGCCCTTCGAACTCCATCGACTACGCGGTGATGGAAAAGACCGACCGCGCGGCGACGGTGCCCTTGAGCGCCGGCTGGTCGGATGTCGGGGCCTTCTCGGAACTCTGGGCGATCTCCGAGAAGGACGGCGACGGCAATGTCCATCGCGGCGACGTGGTGGTGGAGCAATCGCGCAATTGTCTGGTCATGAGCGACCGGCGCCTGACGACCCTGGTCGGCGTCGAGAACCTCGCCGTGGTGGTGACGGAAGACGCCATCCTGGTTTCCGACCTCGCCAAGGCGCAGAACGTGAAGAACTTGGTCGACACGCTGAAGCGGAGCCAGCGCGTCGAAGTGCAGAGCCACAAGATCGTCCATCGCCCCTGGGGCTATTATCAGGGCCTGCACGAAGGCGCCGGCTTCCAGGTGAAGCGTCTCACCGTGAAACCCGGCGGGCGGCTCTCCTTGCAGAAACATGCCAAACGCTCGGAGCATTGGACGGTGGTACAGGGCGTCGCCCAGGTGACGCGGGATCAT